>JAODBQ010000123.1 GCA_025464045.1 Ilumatobacteraceae bacterium | reverse complement strand
AGCGCCTGCACGGCGCCGAACCGCTTGCTGGCCCGCACGATCTGCAGGAGCGGCGTGGTGGTGGAGCGGACCTGATCAGTTGGAGTGAGGGTCACAGAGCGTCCCGGTCGTTCGGTGGTGTGTTCGTGGTCATCGGTCGACGGTGCCGGGCCGTCCGGCCCGTTGGGGAGGGACGGCCCGGCGGTGTCGGGGGGATTGGATCAGGAGATCCCGGCCGCCGTGCAGGCGCTGGCGAACGCCGGGGTGCAGATGTCCGAGGCCTTCCAGAAGCCGTCGGCGATGACGTCCTTGACCGTGTCCTTGGTGATCGCGACGGGCGTGAGGATGATCGAGGGCACGTCGATCGAGCCGTTGTTCGTCGTCCCGGTCGTCTTCGGCGTCTGGCCCTGGAGCAGTGCGATCGCCGCCGTGGCGGCGCCCTCGGCCTCCAGCTTCACGGCCTTGTAGACCGTCATGTACTGCTCACCGATGAGGATCCGCTGCAGGCCGGCCACCTCGGCGTCCTGGCCCGTGACGGGCGGGAGCGGGCTCATCCCGGCTGCCTTCATCGCCGCGATCGCTCCGCCGGCGGTGCCGTCGTTGGCGGCGTAGACCCCAATGATGTTGTCCTTGCCGATCTTGACGATCGCGGCGTCCATGTCCTTCTGGGCGTTCTCCGGCTTCCACTCCACCGTGTCGGTCTCGGCGGCGACGGTGAAGCCGCTGGTGTCGATGACGCTGTGCGCACCCGTCTTGAATGCTGCGGCGTTGCTGTCGGTCGGCGAACCGTTGATCATCACGAGGTCACCGGAGGTCTGGCCGTCGGCCTTCAGCTTGTCGACGAGGGCCTGCGCCTGGAGCTTGCCGACCTGCTCGTTGTCGAACGAGATGTACAGGTCCACCTTGGCGTTCTGGATCAGGCGGTCGTAGGAGACCACCGGGACCTTCTTGTCGTTCGCCAGCTTCACGATGCTGGCGGCTGCCTGGGCGTCGACCGGGTCGAGCACGAGGACCTTGGCGCCGTTGGTCAGCGCGGCTTCCGCCTGGGTCTGCTGCTTGGCGGCGTCCTGGTCGGCGTTGGACTCGATGACCTTGCAGGCGGCGCACAGCGAGGTGATCTTGGCCGCGAACAGGGGGTGGTCCTGGGACTCGTACCGGGCCGTCGCCGACTCGGGGAGGAGCAGCGCGATCGTGCCGGACGCGCCCGAGCCGGAGCCGGCCGTCCCGGCCACCGTGGTCGCTGCACCGGCGGCGGTGGTGGCTGCGCCGGCGGCAGTGGTGGCAGTGGCGGCGGTGGTGGTCGCCGCCCCAGCAGCGGTCGTGGCGGCCGCCGCGGTCGTCGCGACGGCTGCGGTGGTGGTGGCTGGAGCGTTGGTCGACGACGACTTGGTGTTGGATCCGCACGCTGCCATCAGCACCACGGCGCTGCAGGCCAGGGCCGTGACGCGCACGGCGTACTTCCTGGTAATCATCAATTCCCCCTGTGAACTGGTCTGGGTCCCGCCGCGCGGGCCACGGTCACCGTAAGGACGCGATCGTGAACAATGGGTGAACGATGCGTCTCCGCGCGTCAACGAGTTGTGAACGACTCCCGGCGAATCGGGGGTCGGGACGGGCACAACCCCGCGTCACGGCGCCAGCAGCGACGGGAGCACGAAGCGGTAGCCCTGGCGGGGCTCGGTGACGATCAACGCCGGCCCATCCGGCGACTCCAGCTTCGAGCGCAGCCGGCGGACGTAGACCCGCGTGTACTCCGTCTCGGTGGCGTACCCCGGGCCCCACACCCTGCGCAGCAGCACGGCGTGGGTGAGCAGCTTGCCGGGGTGCTGCACGAACTCGCGCAGCAGCGCGAACTCCGTCGGCGTCAGCCGCACCTGGCTGCCGCCCTTGGTGACGAGCTCCGCCTGCAGATCGATGTGCAGATCGAGCACGTCGAGCACCACCGGCACGGCGTCGGCGTTGGGGCCGGGACGGGAACGGCGCAGCGTCGCCGAGATCCGGGCGAGGAGCTCGTCGATCCCGAACGGCTTGGTCATGTAGTCGTCGGCGCCGAGGTTGAGGGCACGGACCTTGTCGTCCTCGCCACCCCGCGCGGAGACGACGATGATCCCGAGCCCGGACCGCTCCCGGGCGGCCCGGCAGATCTCGAAGCCGTCTGCCGCCGGGAGCGAGAGGTCGACGAGGGCGATGTCGGGGTGCTCGCGTTCGAGCAGATCGATCGCGTCCGAGCCATCGCGCGAGACGATCACGCGGAAGCCGCGCACGGCGAGGTTGGAGCGCAGCAGGTCGACGATGTTGCGGTCGTCCTCGACGAGCAGCACCGTGGTCTCGTCGTTGCTCACCGTTCGCTCATTCCGTCGGTTCCACGGGCAGGACGACGCGCAGCTCCGTGCGCGGTGGCATCTCGTCCGTGAGGCCGAAGGAGACGGCGCCGCCGTGTGCCTCGACGATGCCGCGCACGATCGCCAGACCGATGCCCGTGCCGCGGCTGGTGCTGCCGGTCACGTACGGCTCGAACAGCCGCTCGACGAGGTCCGGGGTGATCCCGCGGCCGCTGTCGACGACGCGGATGGTCACCGAACCTCCCGCGCTCGAGGCGTGCACGGACACGGGTTCGGCGCCGTGGCGCACGGCGTTGGCGAGCACGTTGACCACCACCTGTTCGAGCCGGTCGTGGTCCGCCCAGACCGCCGGTAGCGGACCGGCGACGGTGACGTCGACGTCGTGCAGATCCGGCACCAGCGAGACCGCCTGGTTGATGATCAGCTCGACGTCGCACCAATCGAGTTGGAGGCGCAGGCCGCCGGTCTCGATCACCGACGAGTCGAGGAGATCGGCCACGAGGCGGCCCATCCGCGCCGACTCCGTCGCGATCCGCTCCAGGAACTCGCCGGTCGCGTCCTCGTCCCAGTGCACGTCCGTCTGGCGCAGCGTGGACGCGTAGCCGTGGATCGCGGTGAGCGGCGTGCGCAGCTCGTGGCTGAGCCGCATCAGGAACTCGCGCTGCAGGACGCTGGAGCGGCGCAGGGCGCTCGACTCCTTGCGCGCCTCCTCCATGTCCTGGCGTTCGATCGCCAGCCCGAGCGTGCGCGCCGCATCGTCGAGCAGGTCGAAGGTGACGTCGCCGATCAGGTCCGGGTCCGGCCAGATCGCGACGAGCGCGCCGGCGCCGCCGGGAAGCGCGACCGGTACCGCGACGGTGGCGTGTCCGAGTCGCTGGGCGCGCTGGTCGCTCGCGTCGAGCTTGCGCACGAGCTCGGCCGCGTGGCGCATGTCCGCCTCGATCGCGCCGGTCACCTTCATCCCGAGCGAGGTGATCCCGGCGCGCAGGACCGGAGGTGGTTCGTGGGTCGAATCGAAGATGGCCGCGGCCCGCGCGCCGATGCCGATGCACAGCGGAAGCAGCGCCACGCCGATGTCGTCGTCGGACTGGGACGGGCCGGCGAGCCGATCGAGCATGCTGCGCAACGACTCGAGGATCCGGTTCCGGCGGGTGACCTCGTCGAGAAGGTGCTCGCGTTCGATCGCCGACGCAGCGAGGTTGGAGTACAGCCGGGCGAGCTCGAGCTGCGGTTCGCTCGGCGTGCCGACCCGGTCCGCATAGGCGGAGACGACACCGATCAGGCCGGTGGCGCCGAGCACCGGCATCGCCCACGCGGAGAGCACGCCCGCAGCGACGAGCTGACTGTTGAGCAGCGAGGTCGGCGCGGTCCGCAGATCGTCGATCACGATCGCCTCGCCGCGCGCCCCGGCCACGCCGGGAAGCCCGCCTGCCGAGCCGAGTGGGAGGTCGTCGATCAAGGCGGCCAGCGCGTCGGGCAGCCCGACCGAGGCGCGCCGGACGAGACGCACGCGCTCGGCCGCCTCGGGGCCGGATCGCGACGGCCGGGGCTCGCCGTCGGCCGACGACTCGACGAGGTGCACGCACAACCGGTTGACGGCGAGCGCGGACGAGAGTGCCGAGACGATCAGTGGCAGCGACGCCGCCGGCTGCACCTCGGCGAGCTGATCGACGAGGCTGTGCAGCTGGTGGAGCTGCTTGCGCGCGGCCGAGTCCGTCGCCGCGCCGGTGATCATCGCGACGATGTCGTCGGGGTGGACCTCGTTGGTCGCGACGTCGGCGACCACCTTGCCGTGGCGGAGCACGACGACTCGGTCGGCGAGGGCGAAGACCTGGTCGAGGTTGTGACTGACGAGGAGCATCGCGACCCCGGCGCGACGCAGCCGGCGCATCAGCCGCTGCACGCTGGCCGCCTCGGCCACCCCCAGTGCGGACGTGGGCTCGTCGAGGACGAGCACGCCGGGCTCGTCGAGCAGCGCCCTCGCGATCGCGACGCCCTGGCGTTGGCCGCCGGACAGTTGCCCGGCGACGCGGTGGAGGTCATCGATGTGCACGTCGAGCGACTCCAGCAGCGCGTGGGCCTGGGAGTGCATCCTCGACTCCGACATCAGCGGTCGGCCGAGCTCCCGGCCGAGGAACAGGTTGGCGACGACGTCGAGGTTGTCGCACAGCGCGAGGTCCTGCCAGACCACGCTCAACCGGTTGCCGGCGCGGGATGAGCTGACGCCCTCCACGGTGATCTCGCCGCGGTCGGTCGGGATCAGCCCGGCGATGCACCGCACGAGGGTGGTCTTGCCGGCGCCGTTCTCGCCGACGAGGGCGACGAGCTCGCCCGGCGCAACGGTGAGCGACACGTCGTCGAGGACGCGGTGGCGCTTGAAGCGCTTCGACACCCCCTCGACCACCAACGCCGGTGCTGCCATGCCGTCACGACGCTACGCGTTGCCTGGACCGTTGCTGCGTGCGCGCCCTCGATGGTGGCGGGTGATCACTGTGCGGCCGTGGAGCAGGGCCATCTCGTGGGAGCGGGAGGGGGTGCCCGGGGTAGCGTCGCCGGCATGGCCGAGCAGTCAACGACGAACGAACCAGGCACCCCCGTCGACATCAAGCCGCGCAGTCGCGACGTCACCGACGGGATGCAGAAGGCCCCCGCACGGGCGATGCTGCGGGCGGTCGGGATGGGCGACGACGACTGGGTCAAGCCGCAGATCGGCGTTGCCTCGGCGTGGAACGAGGTGACCCCGTGCAACATGACGTTGCGCAAGCTCGCCGCCCACGTCAAGCAGGGCGTCCACGCCGGAGGCGGCTACCCGCTCGAGTTCGGCACCATCACCGTCAGCGACGGGATCAGCATGGGCCACGAGGGGATGCGCGCCTCGCTCGTGTCGCGCGAGGTGATCACCGACTCCGTCGAGTGCGTCGTCCACGCCGAGCGGTTCGACGGGTTCGTCGGCCTTGCCGGCTGTGACAAGAGCATCCCGGCGATGCTGATGGCCGCAGCCCGGCTCGACCTGCCGAGCGTGTTCGTCTACAACGGCAGCATCCTGCCGGGCGACCACAACGGCACGTCGCTCGACATCACGAGCGTGTTCGAGGCCGTCGGCGCGTGCGCGCTCGGCAAGATCAGCGAGGCCGAGCTCGGCGAAATCGAGCGCAAGGCGTGCCCGGGGGAGGGCGCGTGCGGCGGGATGTTCACCGCCAACACGATGAGCTCGATCGCCGAGGCGATGGGGATGTCGATGCCGGGCAGCGCCTCGCCGCCGGCGGTCGACTCGCGGCGCGACGGCGACGCGTTCCGTGCCGGCGAGGCCGTCGTGGAGATGCTGCGGCTGGGGATCAGCCCGCGGAAGATCATGACGAAGGCCGCGTTCGAGAACGCGATCGCGGTCAACTCGGCGCTCGGCGGTTCGACCAACGCCGTCCTCCACCTCCTCGCGATCGCCAACGAGGCACGGGTCGAGCTGCACCTCGACGACTTCAACCGGATCGCCGCCAAGGTCCCGCACATCGCCGACATGAAGCCCGGTGGCAAGTTCCACATGAGCGATCTCGACCGCGTCGGCGGGGTGCAGATGGTGATGCGGCACCTGCTCGAGGCGGGGTTGATCGACGGCAGCTGCCTGACGGTCACCGGCAAGACCGTCGCCGAGAACCTGGCCGCGCTGGACCCGCCGCGGCCCGACGGTGTCGTCGTCCACGAGCTCGACGCGCCGCTGCACGCCGAGGGCGGCCTGAACATCCTCAGCGGCTCGCTCGCGCCGAAGGGCTCGGTCGTGAAGGTGGCCGGGCTCAGCAAGGAGCAGATGAAGTTCCAGGGAGCGGCGCGGGTGTTCGACGGCGAGGACGCGGCGATGGAGGCGATCCTCAGCGGCTCGATGCAGCCGGGCACGGTGATCGTGATCCGCTACGAGGGCCCGAAGGGCGGCCCGGGGATGCGCGAGATGCTGGCGATCACGGGCGCGCTGAAGGGTGCCGGACGTGGTGCGGACTGCGCGCTGATCACCGACGGTCGGTTCAGCGGCGGGACGTGGGGGTTCTGCATCGGCCACGTCGCGCCGGAGGCGGTCGATGGCGGGCCGATCGCGTTCGTCAACGACGGTGACCAGATCCTGATCGACGTGCACGAGCTGCGCCTCGAGCTGCTCGTCGACGAAGCGACGCTCGCCGCGCGCCGGGTCGGCTTCCAGGTCCCGCCGTCGCGCTACCCGAGCGGCGTCCTCGGCAAGTACGCCAAGCTCGTCCAGGGCGCGGAGACCGGAGCCATCACCAACACCCTGTAGCGGCCGTCATCGGCTCGACCCGGGCCGAGTGGGCGCGGAACCTGCGACATCTCGCCGGGATCGCGCCCACCCCGCTGGAGTGGGCGCGGAACCTGCGACATCTCGCCGGGA
>JAODBQ010000027.1 GCA_025464045.1 Ilumatobacteraceae bacterium | reverse complement strand
ATGCAGCAGCCGCGCCTCTACCCGAACATCCCGCCGAAGTTCGACGACGGCCCGCGCGCCGGCACGGTGATGGACGCGTGGTGCTTCTACCCGATGAGCAAGCGTCGCGAGGGTCATGCCAACTGGTTCACGCTGCCGTTCGAGCAGCGCAGCTCGCTGATGCACGAGCACGGGACGAGCGGCCGCAAGTTCGCCGGCCGGATCGTGCAGTACATCACCGCCTCTGCCGGGCTCGACGACTACGAGTGGGGCGTGACCCTGTTCGGGGTGCACACCGACGACCTCAAGGACGTCGTCTACACCATGCGCTTCGACGTCGCCTCCTCCGTCTATGCCGAGTTCGGACCGTTCTACACGGGGATCGTCACCCCCGTGGAGGAGCTGGTTCGGGCGGTTTGAGCCCCATCCCGTAGGGTCGACGTCGTGAGCGATGCGGCACCGAACGACTTCACCCGCGACCTCGTGCGCTGGAGCGAAGCGCTCGCCGCGATCGCTCGCACGGGGATGGGCTTCACCCAGAGCCTCTACGAACGGGAGCGCTTCGAGGAGGTCCTGCACGTCGCCGCGGACATCAAGGCCGCGGCCGACGAGGCACTCGAGATCCGCCGCGAGCAGGACCACTTCGTGCAGGAGTGGATGGAGTCGATCGGCGAGGGCGTACCGGGCTACGTCACCCCGAAGGTCGCGATCGGCGCCGTCGTCGGCAACGACAAGGGCGAGATCCTGCTCGTCCAACGCGCCGACAGCGGGGTGTGGTTGTACCCCACCGGCTGGGCCGATGTCGGCTACTCGCCGTCGGAGGTGGCGGTGAAGGAGGTTGCCGAGGAGACCGGCATCCAGTGCGAGCCGGTCGGGCTCGTCTCGGTCACCGACGGTCAGCGGCGCGGGTTCACCCGGTTCGCGATGTACATGATCCTGTTCCACTGCACGGCCACGGGTGGTGAGCTGCGCGGACATCCGCTGGAGACCAGCGGCGTCGGGTGGTTCTCGCGCGATGCGATGCCGAGCCCGCTGGCCGGCCAGGGGTTCTGGGCGGACGCCGCGTTCGCGGCGATCGATGGCGGCACGTCGACCACCGTCTTCGACATGCCGCGCAGCCCGATGTGGCGCGGCACGCCCGACCCCGGCTGACCGGCCGAGGCGACCGGCTCGGTGTACCCGGCTAGGTCGGGTTGCCCTGGTCGCGGAGGAAGCGCTCGACTTCGGCCATCAGCTCGTCGCTGTCCACCGGTGCCGGCAGCGGGAGGTCCTCGCCGAGCTCGCCGCCGACGGTGTCGTCGTCGTCATCCTCGTCGTCGTCGCTGGTGTCGTCGTCGTCGTCCTCGTCCAGGTCGTCGTTGAGCTCGCCGGCATCGGCCATCGACTCGAGACGGGCGACGTACCCGGTGAGCTCGCTGTCGTCGTCGACGAACGAGGACACCCTGGCGTCGTACTCGCGAGCGGCGTCGATCAGCCGGGCCGTGGGTGCCGGGCAGCCGAGGATCTCGCACGTGCGCTCGACGAGCGCCAGCGACGCCTTCGGCGAGGGCACCTGCGAGGCGTACGTGGGCACCGCGGCCCACAGCGAGGCGGACGCGAGGTCGTACTTCGCGCAACCGTCATGGAGCACGCCGACGATGCCTGTCGGCCCCTCGTAGTTGCTGCGCTGCAGGCCGTAGCGCTCGATCATCCGCTCCTCGGTGGCGGTGCCGATGAGGCGCACGGTGCGGGTGTGCGGGACGTCGGCGAGCAGTGCGCCCAGCGTGAGCAGCATCGACGCATCGAGCTCGCGGGCGACCCCCATGATCTGCTCGACGAACAGCTGCCAGCGCAGCGCCGGCTCCGGGCCGAGCACGAGGATGACGTCGCCACCGGGGGTCGACGCGCTCCACATGCCGACCGTCGGCCAGACGATCGATCGTTGCTGCTCGGCGTCGAGGCGCACGTGTGGTCGCACCGTGGCGAAGTCGGTGAACTCCTCCGGGTCGATCTCGGCGAGCGGCGCCGCCTCCCACGATTCGATGAGGTGGCGGACGCTGTTCGAGGAGGCATCGCCCGCATCGTTCCAGCCGGTGAACGCGGCGACGACGACGGGTCGCCGCAACGTGGGCCGGGCCAGCCAGCGAACATGGTCCATCACCGCGACGCTATCGCTCCAACGACGGCTCCACGGTGTAGCGCTGGCCGCCGCCACCCGCGAGGACGTCGTCCAGCCAGTTGCCCTCGTACACGTCGTTCGGGCCCTGGATGAGATCGTTGTCCTGGCCTTCCGCGGTGGTGACGAGGGTCCAGGCCTGGCGCTTGTACGTCCAGTTGGAGGGGTACAGGCGGTGCGCCTCGCGCCACCAGGGCACGGCCGCATCGGCCCCCACCGTGCGGCGCAGGTGCTCACCGAGCTCGAAGCACGCCGCGGCGCGGGCCTCGGCGTCGCCACGCGGCAGCGACCGGGCCACGACCTCCTCGGGGGACAGCGCGAACCGTGAGGCAGCACCGTTGCGCACCCAGTCGACGATGGCGGCGCGGTACTCCTCACCGTGGTCGGGGATCGCCTTCACCTCGGTGAGCATGCGCGTCAACCGCTCCGGCAGGCCGGTGGGGATCTCGCCGTCGCGCAGCGGGCTGCGCTCGATCGCGGCGCTCTCGGCGGGCCGCACGATCGTTCCCTCCTCGTCGATCCACACGGCCATCGGGATGTTGAGGAAGCCGAACAGCTCGTCGGTGACGTGCGTGGTGTCGATCAGGCTCGGGTGCGTCGGCGCGGCCGCGTCGATCCACTTGTAGGTGTGCCCTGGCTCGACGTCCAGGGCGACGGTGACGACGGTGAGGCCGTCAGCCTCGAGCTCGCTGTGCAGGGCCTGCCACCCGGGCAGGCTGTTGCGACAGCCTCAATAGCTGGCCCAGGCGACCATCACCACCTTGCGGCCGCGCAGCCGCGAGAGCCGGAACGTGGCGCCGTCCCGGGTGAGCAGCGGTGGGTCGGCGGCGGCCGCCGTGGTCAACGCGGTGCCGTTGAACGTGGCCGGACCGAGGGCCCACACGCCGTGCTCGGTGTCGTGCACGAGCGGCATGCCGAGGCGCCGGGCGACCACGTCCACATCGATCGTGCCGTCGTCGCGCAGCGAGCCGGGCGCAGGCACGCACACCTCGCCCCGGCACAGCCCCTCCGGCTTCGGGTGCCAGTCGGTGCGCGCGGCGAGGTCGTCAGCCGTGACGTCCTCGAGCGAGGTGAGGATCATCGACGCAGGTTAGTCGCCGGTCGTCTCCGTGCCGGTCGCCTCCGTGCCGGTCCTCTCCGTGCCGGTCCTTTCTTTGGCCAGGTCGTGCGGCCCGGACGTCAGGTACCCGCGGCCGGCGCGGATTGCGCTGCCCCACGGCTCGAGCAGGCGGAACAGCTCGGCGGCGTCGTCGCCGATGGCAGCGATCGCGTTGGCCATCTGACGGTCGGTGGCGACCTCGACAGCCTCGCGGGCGGCGAGCCCGTCGGCGTTGAGGACGCCGCCTTCGTCGAACAGCCCGCGTGCCTCGAGGCGCGCCTGGGCGGCGTCGAACTCGTCGTTCGTCCACGCCCGGGTGCGGCTGTAGCTGCGCGCGGGCAGCCCCCAGTACTGCTCGCTGATCAGCCCGATCTCGGTGGCGTCGAAGCCGGCGGCGATCCATGAGCCGGTGTGCGAGTCGCCGCGGTACTCGCGCAGCATGTCGCCGAGTCGCCACACCTGTCCGAGCTTCGAGTCCGGCATCGCGAGCGAGCGCAGACCGGCGTACAGCGGCCGGCCCTCGGGGCGCAGCGTGGCAACCGCGCGGGACAGGATCTCGTGGACGCGATCGATGCCCTCCGGCTCGTCGCCGAGGATGCGCCGCAACTGGCCGATGGCGCCGTCGTCGCGGGCCTGGCAGATGGTCGCCGCGTCGGTCAGCGTCCAGCCCATCGTGACGGCGGGGACGACGGCCTTCGGGCTGAAGACCGCGAACGCAGCAGACACGACCTCGCCCGGCACCTGACCCATCACCGAGCCGCGGCTGGTGAAGTACGCGGGCCCGTCCGGCAAGGCGACGCCGTTGGCCTCCGCGGCGCTGGGGTTGAACCCGAGCGCGACGTAGTTCGCATGGCACTCGGGCGAGAAGTACACCTGGCCCGTCACCGGCTCGAGGACGGACCCGAGCTTGCGCGCCGTGGTGGAGAGCTGTTCGATGGACGTTGCCCCGGTCATGTTGGGGGAGAGTACGGCGCTGCTGAGCTCCGGCGGGAATGCGGCGGCGAGATGGCTGTCGTATCGTCGCCGGACGTGACCGCCTCGATCGAGATCGCCACCGCGCCCACCCCCGAACTGGTGGACGCCCTCGCCGCCCTGCTGCCGCAGCTCTCGTCGTCACCGCCGCCGTCGGCCGTCGAGCTGGGCGAGGTCCTGGCCGCTCCGGGCACGGTGCTGTTCGTCGCCCGGGTCGACGGTCGCATCGTCGGCGCGCTGACGTTGGTGACGTTCCGCATCCCGACGGGACCGAAGGCATGGATCGAGGACGTCGTCGTCGACGAATCGGCTCGCGGCCACGGCGTCGGCGAGACGCTCAACCGTGCTGCGCTCGACGAAGCGGCGCGCCGCGGCATCGACTCGGTGAGCCTCACCAGTCGCCCGTCGCGCGAGGCCGCCAACCGGCTCTACGTGCGCATCGGCTTCACCCGCCGCGAGACGAACGTCTACCGCTACGACCTCTGAGCCGTGTCGGCACCCCTGCCGAGCCCATCCCCGAACCCGTGCTCTGGACGCGGCGGCCGCCCGTGCGCTCACACCGACGTCGGGAACGCCGGGCCGGGACGCAGCGCGGTCAGGGGGCGGCGCTGGCGCGGACGACGTCTTCGGCGGACTGGCGCACCTGCCAGTCGCGGTCGGTGAGCGCCAGCTGCAGGGCGGCGTCCACCTCGGGGCTGTCGAAGGGGGCGAGGGCGAGCACCGCCCGGCGCCGTACGGCCGGCTTGTCCGTGCAGGCCGCGAGGATCGCCGGCAGCCCACGTTCGTCGCCGATCGCCCCGAGCGCAGCCACCGCGGCCTCGCGGACCAGCGGTTCGGTGGCTCCGCCCGCGAGCTCGACGAGGCGGGCGAACACCGGCTCGGCGACCTGCTCCTGCTCACCGCACGCCCATGCCGCCGTCTCCACGACGACCGGCTCGGCGTCGCCGAGTGCGGCGAGCAGCGAGACCGCGGGGCGCGGACCGGCCAGTGCAGCTGCTCGCCGGCGAACCCGGTGGTCAGGGTCCGCGAGCGCTGCCGTGACGACGATGTCGGCGAGCAGGCCGAGGCGGTCCAGCGCGCCGAGCGCCAGCTCGCGCACGACCGGATCGGGGTCGACCAGGGCCGCTGTCGCCGTCTGCGGATCATCGGTGTGCCCGGCGATGGCCACGCTGCGCCACCGCTCGTTGGCGCTCACTTCTTGAGCATGTTGGAGAACGTGATCACGGCGTAGGCGAAGCCGAACCCGAGGAAGGTCGCCAGCACCGCCCCGGTGATGATCGCCACGACGCTCCCTGCGCACAGCGACCAGACCCGGCGCCAGATCGTGGCCGGACGGTACAGCGGTGCGTGCGCCTCCTCCATCGGGATGCCCACCGGGGCGCGGCTCGGTCGCCGCGCGCGTGCCGGATCAGCAGTCGCTCTGGCAGGCTTGCGCCATCCGGCAGCGACCATCGCGACGATGGCCAGACCGGCGATCCAGAGAGCAGAAGTGGTGACGTCGGTGATGCCCACGCAACAACAGATGGTACCTGCGTCGGCCCCCGGGGTCCGGGCGCCGGCGCGCAAGCACCGCTGGTGGGCGGTGCCACTCGCGGTCGTCGGCCTGCTGCCGATGGTCGTGGTGATCGTCACCAGCTTCCTCCCGGCCAGGCTGTTCGTCTCCAAGCGCGACTGCGTCGCCCGCGACAGCGCGGGCGCCTGCACCCGGCTCGGGCCGCAGGAGGCGGTGCGCTTCGCGGTGGTGCCGGCCGACGCCTCCCCGGCCGCGCCGCGCCTGTCCGTCAGCGGGCTGAAGGAGTACGACGACACCAGCCACATCCTGTTCGTCACCGTGCGCGAGCCGGAGATCCAGCTGCTCGAGTACTGGCTGGTGAAGGGCAACCCCGGCACCAGCGGCCTGGACAGCTACGAGGACCTGTACGGCAACGTCACCCCTGACCAGGATCGCGACATCGCGTTCCGCGACATGCGCAACGCGAAGAACGACGCCTACTTCGCGGCGCTGCAGAAGCTCGGCTACCCGGTGACGATCGAGGACGGCCCCGCGATCGTCGAGCAGCTGAGCTGTCTGGCGGTCGACGACACCGGCACGTGCACGCAGCGGACCTCGGCGGCGAAGGTGCTGCAACCCAACGACCAGATCACCTCGATCGACGCCACCCCGGTGAAGCTGCTGGCGGACCTCACCCCGGCGATCGCGGCCCACAAGCCGGGCGACACGGTGACGGTCGGCTTCCTCCGCAACGGCAAGGCGATGACCGGCGAGGTGACGTTGATCGCGGCGGCCGACGACGGTCGGCCGCTGATCGGCATCCAGATGGCCGACAGCCGCGTCATCACGATCCCCAACAACATCAAGATCGACTTCCAGACCGACAACATCGGCGGCCCGTCGGCCGGCCTCTCGTTCACGTTGACGCTGATCGATCGGCTCAGTCCCGGGGACCTCACGGGCGGCAGGAAGGTGGCGGTCACCGGCACGATCGACGTCGACGGCAAGGTCGGGGCGATCGGTGGCCTGCAGTCCAAGGCCGTCGCCGTGCGCGACGCCGGGGCGAAGTACTTCATCGTGCCGTTCAACCAGGGCCCTGCCGACATCGCCGCTGCCCAGAAGGCCGCCGGGCCGGGCGTCACGATCATCCCGGTGAAGACGCTCGACGAGGCGCTCACCGCGCTGCAGACGATCGGTGGCGACCCGTTCGTCCCGCCGACGGAGGCCACGGCGTCGAACGCACCGTCCACCTCGACGACTGCACCGGCCGCCTCGTCGACCACGACCCCCTCGGCGCCGTCATTGACACCGGTGACCACCACGCCGGCGACGTCCACACCGGCCTCGGTCGCGCCGACCTCGGTCGCGCCGACCTCGACGATCCCCGCCGCGAGCACCCCTCCAGCCACCACCGAACCGACCCCCACGAGCACGACACCCGCGATCACCGCCGGCTGACGGCGGATTGCCGCCAAACCCCTGGCGTGCAGCCCTACTGTTGACGGACGATGGTCCTGTCCTTTCCCCGTCCCGATCCGTCGTCGCCCGACGCCGTCGCCAAAGCATCCTTCGCGACCGCTCGTCGCGGCTTCGACCAGAGCGAGGTCCGCGACTTCCTGCGGATGGTGGCCGCCGAGCTCGCCCGCCTGCAGGAACGGGAGCGCTACCTCGATCGCGAGCTGCGCACCGCGCAGCGCGGTGCGCCGAACCCCGCCGTCGCACTGGACGAGGAGGTCGTCACCCGGCTGCTCGGTGAGGAGGCCGCACGGATCCTGTCGACGTCGCGCGAGGCGGCATCGCAGATCAAGATCCGCGCCGAGGACGCTGCGGCGCGCCTGCTCCGCGAGGCCGCCGACGAGGCGCAACGCGTCCGCGAGGAAGCGCAGTTGGAAGGGGCGCGGCGCCGACAGGACGCGGCCGCCGATGCCGAGAGCGAACTGGAGATGGCCAAGCAGCAGGGTCGCGAGATGGTCAACGAGGCGCGCGCCTACCGGGAGCGGGTGCTCAGCGAGCTGGCGCGGCGCCGGGAGCTGGCCCGCGAGCAGATCGAGCAGTTGGTCCACGGACGCGACCGGCTGGTGCAGGCGTTCGAACGGGCCCGCTTGGCGGCGGTGGATGTGATGTCCGAGCTGATCCCGCTCGGCGAGCCGACCGAGTACGTCAACCTCGCGCTGACGACGGGCCCGGTGCCGGTGATGGTCCCGAACCAGCAGCCGCCGGTGGTGCGCCCGACGTTCCCGCGCGATGCCGACACCGACACCACCCGTGCGCTCTCGCGCGACGCCGCACCGCCCGAGCCGGCACCGGCCGCCGCCGCCGACGACGTGCATGAGCCGGCCGACGGCGTGGGCGCCGACGACAGCACGGCGGACGACCGCCAGCCGGCGACGGTGGTGGCGCTCTTCGCCGGCGAGGTCATCGTCGACGAGGTCGTGATCGAGCCGACCCACCACGCGGCGATCGTGGACGAGACGGCGTTCGACGAG
>JAODBQ010000703.1 GCA_025464045.1 Ilumatobacteraceae bacterium | reverse complement strand
GAGATCAGGCAACGGTTGGCGAGGGCGGGTTGTCGCCGGGTTCCGTCACGTGGAGATCCGGCGAGGGACTCGCGTGCGCCGGACGTCGATGGATTCGTCACGTGGAGATCCGGCAAGGGACGCTCCCACGGGTCGACGCGGAGGGATACGTCACGTGGAGATCGGGCGAGGGGTTCTGGGTGACCTGGGTGACCTGGGTGACCTGGGTGACCTGGGTGACCTGGGTGACCTGGGTGACCTGGTGACCTGGTGACCTGGGTGCCACGGCGCTACCCGCGCTCGGGTCGGGTACGCCCCGATCCCGACGGTGGACCCAGCTCGGCTCTCGGACGAGCGGGTCTCGGGCGTACCGAAGTCTTCAGCCGACCATGCCAGTCCGCGCGTCGGCGGACGGCTCGAGGAGAAAGGGTGGCCACACCCACGGATCTCTGTGACACCCCTCCGTTAGACCGAGATGCATGGATGACTACATGGCACGGTTCGGGATCGGGAGCGAGGATCCACGGGCAGACGAGGCTGCCGACGGCGACGACACTGCCGACGATGACGGCCTCGACGACAACGGCTCCGCCCTGCCAAGCGGATCGGCGAACCGAAGCGCACCGCCGCCGCCACCCCCAGCACCACCACCACCGGTCGATCGGCGGCCGCCGACGATGGGGGAGTGCTGCTGGTGCCACGCCGAGTTCGCGCACCGTCAGGGGCCGGGTCGCAAGCGGATCTACTGCCGGCGCAGCTGTCGCCAGCGCGCCTACGAACGTCGCCGCGGACTCGGCGTCCTCCCGCCGCCCGAAGTCCTGATCGCCCGGCCCGGCGGGCCGCTGGCGCACCTCCCACAACGTGCCCTGCGCTACGAGGCCGGCGGCTTGATGCACACGCAGGACAAGATGCACGCCCTGCGGCCCGGCGGGTACGCGGATTCGGCCGACCGGCGGGCGACGCTGTGCGGCCTGCTGAAGGCGCCCGTCGGCCGCGCATTCGCCTACATCGCCGGCCGCTCCTGCGAGACCTGCGACATGGTCCAGCGCCTCCGCCCCCCACGTCGATCGTTGCGGGTCTCCAACGAGCTCGCCGCCTTCCGCAGCCAGCTCGATGGTATCGCCAGCCGCCTTGCGCACGACCATGTGCTGGACGCCCGCAACGATCCCGAGCTCGCCGCCACCTTGCTGCAGGCGCTGCTCGACGCGGCGTGATCGGGCGGGCTCCGGCCGCGGATGAGGCTCACGACAGCGGCCCAGTCGATAGCGTCGCCCCGTATGGCTGATCTCGAGTTCTTCTTCGATCCGGTCTGCCCGTTCGCGTGGGTGACCTCACGGTGGGTCACCGAGGTGGCAACCCAACGCGACTACGACGTCGAGTGGCGGTTCATCTCGCTGCGCATCATCAACGAGCAGCTCGTCGCCGACTGGTACACACCCGCCTACAAGGCCAGCCATCAGGCGGGGCTGTACTCGCTGCGCATCGCCGACGAGGCCCGGCTGGCCTACGGCAACGCCACCGTCGCGGAGGTGTACACCGCCTTCGGCAACGCCCTCCACAAGGGCAAGCGCCTCGAGCAGCTGCGCGACGACCCGGTGACGTTCGCGAAGGACGTGCTCGGCGCAGCCGGGCTCCCGACCGACCTGGCGGAGGCGGCGCTCGACGAATCGCACGACGCCTACATCCGCACCGACAGCGCTGTGGCGCTCGAGCGCACCGGCAAGGACGTCGGCACCCCGATCCTCACCTTCCGCCCGGGCGGTCACGACGAGGGCAGCTTCTTCGGCCCGGTCATCTCGTCAGCCCCTCGCGGCCAGCAGGCGCTCGCGCTCTGGGACGCCGTCGAGATGCTGGCGGTCACCCCTGGCATGTCCGAGCTGAAGCGCTCCAACCGAGCTCCGCTCAACTTCGACTGATGCGGATCAATGCCCGAACGTGGCCGGCGTGGGCGGCCGCGGCCGTGACCGTGTGGTTCGTCGCGATCACCGTCTTCTGGGCGACCAGGCCCCTCGTCGATCATGTGCCCACCACGGTGACGGCGGTCCAGGTCGCCGGCCAGCCGCCGATCAAGGCAGGGGCGCGTGCCCCCGGCCCGACGATCGAGGTCACGTGCGGCGCACCAGCGGAGTCGAAGGTCACCGATGCGACGGTGAACGCCGCCGAGCTCGCCGCCCTGCGCGACAAGGCCGGCGCGCCGCTGCTCGATCCGCAGTTCGCGCGCGAGCCGTGCACCAGCTCCCACCAGCAGTCGCGGATCCTGTGGTTCCTCGACACCGGCCTGTACATCGTCGCGCTCGCCGCGCTGGGGGCCGTCCTCGTCCGTCGCCGCCGGCACAGCCAACCGCCGACACCCGCGTTCGCCTCGACCGTCTGAGCCGCGCGACGCAACGGCCGTCCCCGGCTGCTGTCCAGTACCCTTTTGACCATGTCTCGCCCCCGTCGTCCCGCCACCGCATCGGCCCACCGATACCCGCGCACGGCACGGCTCAACGAGTCGCTCCGCGAAGTGATCGCCGAGGAGCTCACCCGCATCGATGACGATCGCCTCGCGTTGGTCACCATCACCGCGATCGACGTCGATCCGGAGATGAACCGGGCGATCGTCTACTTCGACTCGCTCCGCGGTGAGGACGGCGACGCCGACATCCTCGAAGCGTTCGCCGATCGGCGGGTGAAGCTGCAGAGCTCCGTCGGCCGCCAGGTCCGCGCCAAGAAGACCCCGATCCTCACCTTCAGGCCGGATCAGACGATCCGCGCCGCGGAGCGCATCGAGCGGATCCTGCACGACGGTGCGACGATGCCGGAGCGCCCGGCTGCGCCGGACGACGACGCTTGATCGCGCCGCCCTTGCGCCGATCGCCCCTGATCGCGCCCCGAGCGCGCGGCGCCCGTTGATGGCCCGCCGGCGACCGCCGACGGTGCACGGCCTGCTGGTCGTCGACAAGCCCGCGGGGGTCACCAGCCACGACGTCGTCGGGATGATCCGCCGCCGCCTCGGCGAACGTCGCGTCGGGCACGCCGGCACGCTCGACCCCGACGCCACCGGCGTGCTGCTGGTCGGCGTCGGCTCCGTCACACGGCTGCTGCGGTTCCTCACCGCACTCGGCAAGACCTACACAGGCGAAGTCGTCTTCGGCACCTCCACCTCGACGCTCGACGCGGCCGGCGAGATCACCGGCCGCTACGACATGTCGGCGCTCACCCCGGACACCGTCCGTGCAGCCGCGGCCGAGCACCTGACCGGCGCGATCCTGCAGGTGCCCCCGATGGTCAGTGCACTCAAGGTCGGCGGACGTCGTCTGCACGAGCTCGCCCGCGCCGGGATCGAGGTCGAGCGCGCCCCTCGTCCGGTCACGGTGCACGAGCTCGACATCGAACCGACAGGCGATCCTCTCGTCTACGCGATGACGGTGCGCTGCTCGTCGGGCACCTACGTCCGGTCGCTCGCCGCCGACCTCGGGACGTTGCTCGGCGGTGGGGCACACCTGCGCAACCTGCGCCGGACAGCAGTCGGCAGCTTCGCCGTGGACGAGGCGGCCGCACCTGACGATGCCCCGCTGCTGACGCCGGCGGGCGCACTGCGCGACTACGCCGCGGTCACCGTCGACGCCGCCGACGCGCTGCTCGTCGGCCACGGCCGGCGCCTCGACCCCTTCGCCGGCACGGGTGATGGACCCTGGGCGGTGCTCGACGGCGAGGGTGCGCTGCTCGCCGTGTACGAGACCTCGCCCGACGGCGGGGCCCGCCCGGCGGTCGTCGTCGGCTCGGCGGATCAGACCGAGCCCAGCTGATCCGGCACGCTCGTCGCCGACGTCGCATCGAGCGGAGTGGTGGCTCGCAGGGCCGCAGAAGTAGCGTCGTCTCGTGCGCGTGCTCCACGACCTCGACACGCCGGCGTGGCCGGGTGAACGCAGCGTCATCACCATCGGTGCCTACGACGGCGTGCACCTCGGTCATCAGGCGGTCATCGCTGCGGTGCGGCGCAACGCCCAAGCACTGGGCGCGCGGTCCGTCGTCGTCACGTTCGACCGCCATCCGGCGTCGGTCGTGCGACCCGAGTCCGCGCCGCAGCTCCTCACCGATCTCGATCAGAAGCTGGAGCTGCTCGCCGGCACCGGCGTCGACGCGACCGGCGTCGTGCACTTCGACCAGGCGCAGGCCGGCGAGTCGCCGGAGAGCTTCGTCAAGCGCGTCCTCGCCGGGTGCCTGGCGACGCGCCTCGTTGTCGTCGGCGAGGACTTCCACTTCGGTCGTGCCCGGTCCGGCAACGTCGCGCTGCTGCGCGACATCGGTGGCGAGTTCGACTTCGAGGTGCAGCCGGTCGCGCTGATGGAACGGAGCGACGGTGTCGACGAGCCGATCAGCTCCACCGCCATCCGTCGCGCCCTGCATGGCGGCGACGTCGGGTTGGCGGAGGCGATGCTCGGCCGGCCGTTCGAGGTCCGCGGTCTCGTCATCCAGGGTGACCAGCGCGGTCGCACGATCGGCTTCCCGACCGCCAACGTGACGGTGCCAGGGTTCATCTGCATCCCCGCGGACGGTGTGTACGCCGGCTGGTACGTGCGTCCGGACGGGCGTCGCCACCAGTGCGCGATCAACCTCGGCCGCCGTCCGACCTTCTACGAGCACGCCGACCACTCGTTGCTCGAGGCCCACCTGATCGACTTCGAGGGCGACCTCTACGGCGAGCGGGCGTTCGTGGAGTTCACCGACTTCCTGCGCAGCGAGCGCAAGTTC
>JAODBQ010000702.1 GCA_025464045.1 Ilumatobacteraceae bacterium | reverse complement strand
CGCGCGGCGCGGGTGCCCGACGCCGTGCTGCGTCGCCAGCTCGACGAGTGGCCGCAGCTGTGCGCCGCGGTCGAGGCCGAACCCTTCGAGGCGGTCCACCGCGTCGTCGAAGCCGCTGAGCTCGCGGACGCCGCGGACCAGAACCGACGCGGCAGGAGCGACGACGGCGTGGCGCTCGTGTCGCCGGCGCTCACGACTCGGCACCCGGTGTCGTCGCCGACCCCCGCCGAGATCGCGCCCCGCGGAGCTCCGCGCGAGGGGTCCGCGCTCCGCTTCGGGTTGCAGCTGCCGCGCTTCGCATGGCCGGGCGGGGCGGCCGAGCTCGGCGAGCGGTTGCGCTCGATCGCCCGGCTCGCCGAGGCGGTCGGCTTCGACACGATCTGGGTGATGGACCACTTCCGCCAGATCCCCCAGATCGGTCCGGCGTGGGAGGACATGCCCGAGAGCTGGACGACGCTCGCGCACCTCGCCGCGTGCACGGAGCGCGTGCGCCTCGGGACGTTGGTGAGCGGCATCACGCATCGCAACGTCGCCCACCTCGGCAAGATCGTCGCGACGCTCGACGTCCTCTCCGGCGGACGGGTGGAGTGCGGGATCGGTCTCGGATGGTTCGCCGAGGAGCACCGCGCGTACGGATGGGAGCTGCCCTCGCGCGCCGAGCGGTACGAGTTGCTCGCGGACGCGCTGGAGCTGCTGCCGCGGATGTGGGGGCCGGGTGCGAAGCCGTTCCACGGCCGGCGCATCCACGTGCCGGACACCTCGTGCTACCCGCGTCCGTTGCAGGCGCACGTGCCGATCCTCGTCGGTGGATCGGGGGAGCAGCGCACGTTGCGGCTCGTGGCCCAGTATGCGGATGCGTGCAACCTGTTCGGCGAGCCGGACGTCGTCACGCACAAGGTCGCCGTGCTCCGCGACCACTGCAGCCACGTCGGTCGCGACCCTGCCGACGTCTCCGTCTCCCACCTCGGCACGGTGCTCGTCGGTCGCGACGTGGCCCACGTCGCGGCGCTCGTCGAGCGCACCCGGCCGCCACGTTCGTCGGCCGAACGGCACGCTCGCGCGGTCCACGCCGGCACCGTCGAACAACACGTCGCGCGCGTCGAGCGGTACGTGGCAGCAGGCGTCGACCACGTGGTCGTCAGCCTGCCCGACGTCGCCGAACCGGGCGCGCTCGAGCGCTACGGCGAGGTGATCGCCGCCTGCCGCCGGTGACGTTCGTTCAGCCGCGCACGGCCGCGATGAACGCCTCGAGCTCGCGGGCCGGATCGGGGCCCGCCGGCTGGAACACGAAGTCCGTGGTCCCGGCGGCCGCGGCCCGTTCGACGAGGTCGCGCAGTGCGGAGGCCGTGCCGCTGCGGGTGATGCTGACCG
Organism: Ilumatobacteraceae bacterium; assembly: GCA_025464045.1. Taxonomy (GTDB): domain Bacteria; phylum Actinomycetota; class Acidimicrobiia; order Acidimicrobiales; family Ilumatobacteraceae; genus JAODBQ01. The sequence goes on along the minus strand of JAODBQ010000702.1, from coordinate 3,409 downwards.
CGAGGCTGCCGCTCATCACCAGTCGGTCGATGTCGTTGAGCTCGGTCAGGTGGCCGCGGTGGATCTCGAGGTGCCGGCGCTCGACGGGGACCTCCTCGATCGCCGCGACCCACGCCGCCGCGCCGGGCAGGCCGTCCAACGCGGCACTGTGCTGCTCGTACAGGGCGTGGTAGGCAACGGCGCCGCCGGGGCCGGCCGCCTCGAGCACCCGCGTGCCGTCGGGGTCCTCTCCGTCGGCGAGGACCGTGCCGAACCACAGCAGCGCCGAGTCGTCGAAGCCGGGCGCCGGGACGGTGGTGAACACGCCGGCGCCGAGCTCCCGGGCGGCAGCGAACCCCTTCGGGCCGCTCGCGCCGATCATCCACGGCACGTCGATCGGGCGCGCCGGCGCCTGGCCGTCGCCGTGGATCATGCCGACGAGCGCCCCGTCGATCTCCACCTCGTCGCCGCGCAGCAGCGCCTGGACCTGACGGACGTAGTCGACGACGTCGGCCCAGCGCATCGGCTTCTGCCCGAGCGCGCGCCGACCGGTGAAGCCCGAGCCGATCGCGTACGCGGTCCGGCCGCCGGCGAGCTGCTCGAGCGTCGCGATCGCCGCCGCCGTCACGAGCGGATGGCGCAGGCTCGGGATCAGCACGGCGGGCCCGAGGCCGATGCGGTTCGTCTCCCGCGCGCACAGCGCGAGGTGCATCCACACGTCCAGCTGCAACGCCGGTGTGTCGTACAACCAGACGCGGTCGTAGCCGAGCTGCTCGGCGAGGACGGCGAGCGCCGGAGTCGTCGGGGTGGGCGGGAGCGCGACGGACATGGCAGGCATCGTCGCAGTCTCGTCGTTCCGATTCCGACGGCTCGTGCCGGGGGAGTGAGACTGCGGTCGTGCGCCGGTCGCTCCCGCCAAACCGTCCGCCCCCGAGCACGGAGGTCGTCAGATGAAGGTTCCCGGACGCTTTGCCGGAAAGGTCGCCGTCGTCACCGGTGCCGCCTCGGGGATCGGCCGCGCGATCGCGACGCGCCTCGTCGCCGAGGGCGGGGAGGTGGTCGGCGGCGACGTCGCCGCCGCCGGGCTCGACGAGGTGGCGCAGGAGCTCGGCGAGCACTTCGTCGGGCAGCGGTGCGACGTCACGATCGAGGGCGACGTCGCCGCGCTGGTGGCCACGGCGACGACGACGTTCGGCGGCGTGCACGTGGGCTTCAACGTCGCCGGTGCGGCGCGCCCGGGGCTGATCGTCGATCTCTCCGAGGAGGACTGGGACTTCACCGTCGACCTGTGCCTCAAGGGCGTGTTCTTCGGCATCAAGCACGAGGCGCGGCAGATGCTCGCCCAGGGCGGCGGTGGCGCGATCGTCAACATCGCCTCCCTCAACTCGCGGGTTCCGATGTTCTTCGGTGTCGCCTACTCGGCCGCCAAGGCCGGCGTGGTGAGCCTCGGCCAGACCGCGGCCCTGGAGCTCGGCGAGCAGGGGATCCGCGTCTGCAGCGTGTCGCCCGGGCTCACCGCGACGCCGCTCGTCGCAGCGTTGACCGACATCCCCGAGGCCAACGCCGCGTACATGGAACGCATCCCGCTGCGCCGCGCGGCGACGCCCGAGGACATCGCCAGCGCGGCGCTGTACCTGGCGAGCGACGACGCCGCCTACGTGTCCGGCGCCAACCTCTTCGTCGACGGCGCATGGGAGCAGACGGCCTACCCGGACCTGCGTCCGGTGCTCGCCCAGCTCGTCCCCTCGCCCGACGCGCCGGCGTGAGCCCGGTTGGTCTCGGCCGTCGGCTGAGGATGTCAGAATCTCCGTTCGACCACGGAGGAACCACATGACCGATCCGCACACCGTCGTCTTCGTCCACGGTCTCTGGCTCGCCGCCGATTCCTGGCAACCATGGGTCGAACGCTTCTCTGCCGCTGGTTACGGCACGCTCGTCCCGACGTGGCCGGGAGAATCCGACACGATCGAGGAGACCCGGCGCACCCCGGAGCGACAGGCCGGCAACGGCGTCGGGGCCGTCACCGCGTCGTTCGCCGCAGCCATCGCCCACCTGCCGTCGAAGCCGATCGCGATCGGTCACTCGTTCGGCGGTCTCGTCGTGCAGCAGCTGCTCGCACAGGGCCTCGTCGACGCCGCCGTCGCGATCAGCCCGGCGCAGATGAAGGGCATCAAGAAGCTGCCGCCCGCGCAGCTCAAGTCCGGGTTCCCCGTCCTCGGCAAGCCGGGCAACCGCAAGAAGTCGGTGAGCTTGACGAAGGACCAGTTCGCGTACGGGTTCGGCAACGCCCTGGAGCGCAGCGAGTCCGACGAGCTGTACGACAGCTGGAACATCCCCTCGCCGGGACGGCCACTGTTCCAGGCTGCGGTGGCGAACTTCCAGCCGAAGTCGGAGGCTGCCGTGGACACGTCGGCGGCTCGTGGACCGCTGTTGATCATCGGCGCCGGCAAGGACCACACCGTGCCCGCGTCGATCAGCGAATCGGCGTTCAAGCGCTATGCCAAGGCCACCACCGACAACGAGTACCGGGAGCTGCCCGACCGCGGGCACTCGCTGTGCCTCGACCACGGGTGGGCCGGGGTTGCCGACGTCGCCGCGACCTGGTTGACGTCGAAGGGTCGATAGCACACGAGGGTGCCGCGTCCGTGCGGCGCGGGACGACGGGGGAGGGTCCGGCAGATGACGGTCGTGGACGGGCATGGTCTCGCGGGTCGCCTCGTCGCGGTACGCCGACGGCGCATCGCCGCGTACGTCGGCGCGCTCGCGCTGCTCGCGTTCGTGTTCGGCGCCGGCCTGTGGATCGTGCTGCGGCCGATCGATCATCGGCCGAGCGTGCGCTGGTACCTCGGCTTCGCCGGCGACGTCGATCGCCTGGCCGCGCTGTCGCGACGCGTGTCGCCGGACCAGCTGCGTGGCGAGCTGTGGCGGGAGATGGTGTTCGCGGTCTGTGCCCTCGCGGTGCTGCTGCTGGTCAACCGCGGCAACGACGGCTTCCGCATCCGGCGCTTCCGTTCGGCGAAGGCGGCCGCGATCACGTTGGCCGTGATCGCCGCCGCCGCCGACCTCGTCGGCAACGCCGTCGCGCTGAGCAGCCTGCGCACCTCCGCCGTGGGCGGCGTCACCTTCACGAGCAACCGCGCCGCCGTGGTGGTCACCGCGTGCAACGCACTGCTGTGGCCGGCCGCGGTGGCCGCGGTCTCCGCCACCCTGCTGCGGCTGACCTCGAAGGTCCTGCCCGGCACCGTCTCCGTGGTCGTCCCGCCCGGCGTGGCCGCGGCCGCGACCGCCGCGAACGCGCAGGGCCGCAGTGACGACAGCGGAGACGGCGGCGACGGCGGCGGCGACGGGGGCGGCGACGGGGGCGGCGATCCGCCGTTCGAGTACGGGATCTGCTGTTCGGGCGGCGGCATCCGCGCCGCGTCGTACGCCC
>JAODBQ010000640.1 GCA_025464045.1 Ilumatobacteraceae bacterium | reverse complement strand
ACGTCACGCCTGGCATTTGCGGGCCACGCTGGTACGCGCGTCTCGCCCGCCACAATCAGGTGGATCAAATCCCTTGCATTGACCAGCCCTTTCGGGTGATTTCAAGGTGTCGTTCGATGGCGCGCGTGGCACGGGGAGCAGCACTCGCCGAGCTGTCCACCGGACAACGCCCTGGTACACGGCCTGCCCAGCATCAACCGGTCGTATCCGGAGGGATTCACTGGGGTTGCGCGGTCAGATTGGGCTCCAGCGGTCGAGATGTCGATGAGTTTGCCCGTGATCAGCACGGTGGCGGCCAGGTTGAGTGCGGCGTATCGGTGTTGTGTTCGGCGGTCGGTGTTGCGGCAGAGTTGGCCGTAGGCGAGCCACCAGGAGTTGGTCGCTTCGACGATCCAGAGCGATCTGAGGCGTACTGGTTGGGTTTGCCCGGTTGTTTGGTTCCACACCGTTGAATGTTCGAATCGGTGAGCCCGAACCGCGCGAGTCGGGCGCGAACGATCGGGTAGTCGTAGCTGCGCTCGAGGCGCAGGGTGCCGATGTCGACGAGGAGCCCGTTGTCGGCGACTGCGATCCGTTCGTCGCCACGCACGGGTTCGAGCACGCGGACGCGAGCCAGATCTGGCCCCCTACTTGGTGACCACGAGGCCGACAGCGAACGCCGCGTAGAAGACCGCTGCGCCGGTGAGGCGTCCTGGTGTGACGCGATGAGTGCGCATCAAGATCAGTAGGTAGGTCACGGATGCCATGGTGGCGACGCCGGCGATCAGCAGCGGGGCGTCGAACTTCCAGGCGGTGAACAGCAGTCCGATTCCTGAGGGGACGGTTGCTTGGATCATCATCGCTCCGGAGATGTTCGCGAGGGCGAGCTGTGTCTTGCCCTGCCTGACCCAGATGATCGCGTTCATGATCTCGGGCAGCTCGGTGGCGATCGGAGACAGCAGCAACGCGACGACGATCGGTGACAGGCCGAGTGCGGGACCGGCCCATTCGAGTTGGTGGACGAACAGTTGGGAGGCACCGAAGATGACGATCAGGCTCCCGATCGTCTGCACGATCACACCGGTGTTGGTCGGGGTTGCTCGGTTCCGTTGCGACTTCAACGGTTGGAGGTCGTCGGCCGAGGCGTGCTCACCCGTGCCGCGCATCTCGCGCCAGAAGTAGACGCCGTAGGCGGCGAAGAACAGCAGTCCGAGCCATCGTTTGATCGTGAACGCGACGAGTCCGAGCGCGACCTTGAACACGAAGATCGACAGGAACCAGGTTTGATCGCGGGCGAGCCGGTCGGTGTCGGTGCCGTCGAGCGACGCCACCGCTGTGGCCTCCGCCGTGGCATCGCTCGGGTCATCCGTGGCGTGTCGGGTTCGTCGCAGGAGCAGCAGCCCGGTGACGGCGTAGGCGATCGTCCCGACCACCAACGGACCACCCAGCGCTGCGCCGACGGCGATGCCGTCGCCTTGCTTCGCGCTGCCGAAGAGCACGGCGACCAGCGTGACGACGCTCTCGGGCAGCGCGGTCCCGACGGCGGCGAGGATGGTGCCGACCGCCACCGGCCCGACCTTGAGTTGCACGCCGAGCCACTCGACGGCGTTGACGAACCAGTCGCAGGCGATGTAGATGGCGACGGCGCAGCCGACGAGCAGGATGACGTGGATCATGACGACGCGTGGCTCGGCCGACAGCCACCGTGCCGTGCGGGATTGCCACTGTGATGCAACGCGGCCGGGGGCGGCGCTGCGCTGTGATCAACGCCCTCGCAGTAGCGGTCGGTCATGCTCGTTCCTCTCCGCCTGGCACGAGACAGTGACGGCGGGAGTCACGACCTCGACCAGGCAACCAATCGATGGATGCCGGTCGAAGGTCTCGCCCACCCGCTCGTCAGCGGGCCCGGGGACCGGGGCTCATCACCCAGCGTGTCGATCACCGGTCGAGAGGACTACTCCCCTTCGCCGCAGGCGATCCTACCGGCGCGCGACCAATCTGCCGAGGATCCGCGCCCGCACGTCACGTTCCTCCGGCGGATCATGCGCCACCTTGTCCTCGTCCGACAGTCCGAGCTCGGCGCGTCGCGAACGTAACCGTTCGCGTTCGGCGCAGACCGGTAGGTCTCCGAGGGTCAATCCGGCCAGGTGCTCTGCGCTTCGACCCGCCGCGAGCGGCGGACGGCAGACCCGGTCGGTACCGGCCAGTACCGCCTTGCGGAGGAAGTCGACGCGCAACTGGTCGAGCTCGCACTCGGCGAGCCCGTCGAAGGATCTGACGAAGCCGGCACGAGCGGCGACTCCCTGGTTGATCGCCGCGGACGCGAAGTGGTCATCGAGGACGATCTCGGTGTGGCTGATGCCGGGCACGGCGCTGACCGCGTCGTGTGCGTCGGCGACCATCAGGAAGGCGAAGTTGGGGGCGCAGAAGTAGGTCGGCAACCGCAGCCGCACAACTGCGCCGCCGGTGGCGCTGATCGTGCACGCTACGACGAACCCGAGGGTGGTGATCGGTTCGTCCAGCTCCGGATCTCGGACCTGTTCGAGCGCGGCCAAGACAGCGGTGGTCAGGGCTGCCGCTTGTTCCGTATCCGTGGTTGGTGTGCTCATATCGATTCGGGCGCCAGCAGCGAGTCCGCTGGGGCGGCTTGGGGAGCAGCTGGCGATAGTTGGCCGCAGGTAGGTCGGCTGGAAGATCCCGACGTCGACGTAGCCGTCCTCGAACACGTCCTTCAACAGGTCGGCTTCGGAGTACTTCTGGAAGTGCTCCAGGCTCCAATGTGTCGCTGCCTGGGCAAGACCTTGGAACGCGTGGAAACACTCGATGAAACACTTCGCGTACTGCTCCGCGCCAGGCAACCAATTCTCCGGGCTCGCATCCCAGAAATGGATATGACCATCCACCACGAAGAACTTCTCGCCGTCCTTCTCGTACATGGCGATCTCCGTTCGAACGAACGTCAGGCGGTCCCCCGACCAGCCCAGGCTGGAAACCGTACCCGGAGGTCCGTCGCCGTCCAGGGCCTCACGCTCCCGTCCTGCGGTCGCCCGGACGGCGTTTGCCGTAAAGGCGGCCGCGTCGGCTCGTGAGTGATCGTCGGATCGAGGCCGGTCACGCGAATGTGGGGCACAATCGGGTGGTGGGGATGACCGTCAGGATCTTGGGGCCCGTGGCGATCGATCGACCGAGCGAGCCGTGCGGTCCGTTGAGCCCGAAGTTGCGGTTGGTGCTGGCGCTGCTCGTGGCGAATCGTGGTGCCGTCGTCTCGACGGACCGGTTCTGTGATGCGTTGTGGGGCGACGAGCAGCCGTCGGCCGGCATCGCCACGTTGCAGAGCCATCTGTCACGACTCCGCCGACTGTTGGGGCCGGACGGTCGGATCGTGGCGCTCGATCGTGGCTACCGGCTGGATCTCGCGGAGGACGGTATCGATGCCGGCGCGTTCTCGCGGCTGGCGGGCGAGGCGAGTCAGGCGCCTGACGCACGACGCGCCGCGGATCTGTACGGGTCAGCACTGAGTTTGTGGCGCGGCCCCGCGTTCGGCGAGTTGAGGGACCTCGATCCGATCCGCCCGGAGGCGGTTCGGCTGGATGAGCTCCGCCAGGCCGTCACCGAGGAATGGGTGGAGTCCCGTCTCGTTGCTGGCGGAGACGCTTCGCTGGTCGCCGATCTCGACGGGCTGACAGTCAGGAACCCGCTTCGCGAGCGGTTTCTCCGCCAGCTGATGACTGCGCTGTTCCGCGAGGGTCGCCACGCCGAGGCGCTTCGTCGCGCGAGCGAGTTCCGCCGCCTGTTGCGTGAGGACATCGGATTGGAACCCTCTTCAGCGCTTGCCGCGGTCGAGGGGCAGATCCTCGACGATGACGTTGCTCTCCGTGGTGTACCGACGGTGTTCGTGGCGCCTCGGCTCCAGCTCCCGGTCATCGATGATCCGACGCGTCTGGTCGGTCGAGAGGTCGATCTGGTGAGAATCGGTGGGGCGATCGGCGATGATCATCTGGTCACGCTGGTGGGACCGGGAGGAGTCGGCAAGACCCGCCTCGCCCGCCGGGTCGCGGTGACTTCCGAGCGATTCGACGACGGTGTCGTCCTCGTCGAGCTCGCCGCCATCAGCGACGGGAACGTGGTGCTCGATGCCGTGGCGACCGCTCTGGGTGTTCAACCACAGCAGCAGCTCACGATGCGGGACACGCTGCTCGCTGCGCTCGCCGAACGCCACCAGCTCGTCGTGTTCG
>JAODBQ010000629.1 GCA_025464045.1 Ilumatobacteraceae bacterium | reverse complement strand
TCAGCGGGAAGCTGCCGCCGAACGTCATGTCGTTGTCGCGCACGAAGCCCATGCCCTCACCCTTGGCGCAGAACCCGGAGTCCTCGATCGAGAGCAGCACGGTGATCGTGTAGCAGTCGAAGAGCTGCACCGCGTCGATGTCCTTGCGCTCGACGCCGGCCATCGCGAACGCGCTGTCGGCGGCGGGCCCGATCGGCGTGCGCAGCAGGTCCGGTGCGTACGTCGGCGTCTTGTGGGTGAGGTGCTCGCCGAACCCGGCGACGTGCACCGGCCGGTGCTTGCCGGTGCGCCGGGCGACCTCCGCCGAGGTGACCACGATCGCGGCGCCGCCCGCGCAGGGCATCACGATCTCCAACAGGTGCAGCGGGTCGGCGACCATCTTCGAGGTGAGGACGTCGTCGACCGTGATCGGGTGGTTGCGGAACACGGCCATCGTGTTCGCGCAGGCGTTGGCGCGTTGGTCGGCCGCGATCTTCGCGGTGGCCCGCGAGTCGTAGCCGTACTCGGCGGCGTAGCGGTTGGCGATCATCGCGTAGCCGCCGTTCTGGGCGAGGTTGCCGTAGGGGATGTCGAACTCGGCCTGCGGTGAGCCCGTCATGTTCGACGAGGCGCCGAAGTTCGACCAGGTCCGCGGCATGTTCGCGGCGAGCGATGGTGTCGGCCTGCTGGGTGCGGCACAGACCACGACGTCGCACAGCCCGAGCTCGATCGCGGCGGCGGCGCGCCACACCATGCCGATCGGCGTTGCGCCGCCGAGGTCGACGCGCTCGGCGAAGTTGACGTGCCAGCCGAGGTACTCGGCCACGGTGGACGGGACGAACATCTCCGACTCGCGCAGGTTCGAGCAGCACAGGCCGTTGACATCGCGGGACGTGAGCCCGGCGTCGTCGAGTGCCAGCGCGGCCAGGTCCGCCCACTGCTCCAACGTGAACCGGCGCTCGCCCCGGTACTTGCGCTCCGGCGCGTACTCCGCAATCCCGGCAATGACCGCGTCCCCTCGCAACCCCATCGTCGACACCATACTGACGGCCTCCTCAAGGGCGTGGCTCGGCCAGGCCCGATGCGTTCGGGACGCTCTGATCCTTGCCGCAGAGCTGGCTGGACACGGTCGCCGTCTGTTGCACAACCAAACTGCCCGCAAGGGACCTTGGCCTCGGTCGCGTAGGCCGATCGGCTCGGTCTGCAAGCGCCTTCAACGCCGGCTGGTGGGCATTGCCAGGTGGTGCCTGCAGTCCGTGGGCATAGGTTTCGGGTCGTAGGTGGGGGAACTCGGGCAGGCCGAGGCGACGCGTTGTCGGCGGCCATGAGATCCTGCCCGTAGGCGGACCAGCAACGCCTCGTCAACAAGGAGTGGCCGGGCTCGCCGTGGCTGTTCCCGCGCCAACAGGCCAACGCCGACGGCAGCCGGCACCTGTCCGGGGTCACGTTCGGCGTCAAGCTCAACAACTGGCTCCGACAGTGCGACATCAACGACGCCAACGGGAACCCCACCGTGTCCTCGCATCAGTTCCGCCACACGCTCGCCACCCGGATGCTCAACCTCGGCGTGCCACAGCACATCGTGCAACAGCTGCTCGGACACGTCGGCGTGAACACCGTCGCCACGTACGCCCGACTGCATGACACGACGATGCGTCGTGAGTTCGAGCAGTATCAGCAACGGCGAGTCGACGTCCACGGCGAGATCATCAGCGACACCGACACCGCACCGACGGCGGAGGCCGAATGGCTCAAGCACCGACGACTTCCTGACCGACGCCCGTCACCTTTCGTCGCATCGCGATCACTCCGACCGCCGTTGTCAGGACCAGCGGCGTCTCCCGCCAGCGGCTCTACAGCTGTCCCGAGACCCTCGCAGCGATCCGAGCCGGGGAGTCGCAGCCTCGAGCGACGGCAGCGGTCGCTGCAGTGCCGAACGCGACGTGTACGTCGATGCAACGACGGATCGAGACTCTGACGGACGACAACCGGCGGCTCAAGGAGCGCGTCGCTGAGCTCGAGCGACGCCTCGCAACTCTCTACGGCTCCCTCAGGGCTCGACCGCAAGCCGAACGTCCATAGTCGCCTCACCGCCTCCGCTTGGCGGCTCGCCGATCGAGTGGCGAGCTCCGAAGATGATTGTCGGGTAGAGGTCAGGTCCACGGCGTCGGAGTGGCTCGCCCGGCAAACGTGCACAGTCCATCCGCACACACCACGCACCGCGTCAGCGAACATCAAGGTCCGGCGGGGGCACGGCTACGAGTCGGGGTCGGGCGGCGACCACGGTGACTCCCCGACGCCGGGAAGAATGAAGATCTGGAAGGTGCCGAGCGCTTGCCGCAGCGGCACGACAGCCCGGTACACCGGGTCGTTCCAGAAGCCATGCGCCGCCGCGGCGCTCGGGAACTCGAAAATCGCGGCTCCCGTCTCCTCCAGGGGCAAGCCCTCGACCTGCTCGATGCGAGCCGCGGCAGTCATCGAGCCTCCGTACTTCCCGAGCAGTCGTTGGAACGTCGGGCCGTACTCGGTGCTCGCCCAGTGATCCTCACCAGACTGTTCAATCAACGCGACGAGATATGCGCTCACAGCGCGCAACGGTAGTCGTTTCAGTGATGTCAACCCTCCGGGCCTGGTCGCTCATCGCTGCCCTGTGCAACGTCCAGTCCACAACCCGCACACGCAGCAGTTCTGAGCTGAGCTCGGCAGCGCCTCGTACCAGGCACGACACTTCTCTGAGAACGGCACCCCAATCTCCTTCGCTCCGAGCAGCAGGGAGTGGGCCGTTCAGTTGCCGGATCGTATCCAACGGTGTTCAACTGATGTCGAGGGTTGTGCGCTAGCCGTGGAGGTGGGTGCGTTCTCCGTGCGCGCCGAACACGGCGATGAGTTCGACCGGTCCGTCGATCGCGCCGAACCAGTGCGGTGTGTTCGTGGAGAACTCGACCGCTTCGCCGGGCTCGACGATCAGGTCCTGCTCGCCGAGAATCAGACGCATTCGTCCGTCGAGGACGTACATCCAGTCGTGACCCTCGTGCACGCGCAGCTCGGACCGTGGCGGTGGCCGACGGCGGCGGCTGGTGATCCGAATCTTGAACGTGCGGAGTCCGCCGGCGGCACGGTTGGTGAGCGGCCACATCGTCAGCCCGTCGCGGGTGATGGGCTCGCCACGAACACGTGGGTCGGACGCTGGTGCCCCGCCGAGCAGGTCATCGGCGGAGACACCAAGCGCTGCGGCGAGCCCGGGGATGTGATCGAGGGCGAGGCGGCGCTTGCCGGACTCGAGTCGGCTGAGCATTGAGATGTCGATGTTTGCTCGGTCGCTGACCTGTTGCAAGGTGAGGCCCTGTTCGAGACGGAGCTCGCGGAGGCGTCGTCGAACTCGTTCGTCGATCGATTCGGTCGTCGAGTTTGCCTGCATGGCAAGGACTGTTGCCTGCTGACAGCATTTCGTCAAGGTGGGAGGCATGAACACACACACTCCTCAGTCCAAGACCGGGCCACCACCCGGGGACGACACGACGACAGCCCCAGGACGTTTCGCCGCCTTCGGTAACCGGAACTTCAGGCTCTACTTCATCGGGCAGACCATCTCGAGCATCGGATCGTGGGCCCAGTCCCTCGCCGTCACCTGGCTCGTCCTCGAGCTCACCGACCGCAGCGACCAGCTCGGCATCGCCCTCGCCCTGCAGTTCCTGCCAATGCTGATCCTCGGCGCGCCGGCCGGCGTGCTCGCCGACCGGTTGAACAACCGTCGAGTGCTCCTGGCGACATCTGCAGCATCCGGGGTGCTCGCCCTCACGTTCGGGATCGTCGTCACCACGGGTCACGCCACAATCTGGTGGATCTACGCCCTCACGTTCCTCCTCGGACTTGTCCTCGCGGTCGAGCGGCCGACGATGCAGGCCATCTTGTTCCAACTCGTCGGAAGGGACTTGTTGCCCAACGCGGTCGCAGCGAACGGGACGATCAACTCGGTGTCCCGCCTGATCGGACCGGCGATCGCCGGCGGCCTGATCGCGACGGTCGGGGTGACTGTCGGGTTCTACATCAACGCCGCGTCGTACTTGATCGTCATCGCGGCACTGCTGGCGTTGCGTTCGAGCGAGCTGATCGCACGACCGGTCCTCGGGCAGACCAAAGGCAAGCTCCGTGAGGGGTTCGCCTACGTCCGCAGCCATCCTGAGGTGGCCCGGCCGTTGATCGTCATGTCGATCGTCGGGGCCGTCGCGCTGAACTTCCCGACGACGTTCCCGTCGATGGTTCGCTTCGGTTTCCACCGTGGGGCCGGCTCTGTCGGTGCGGCGATGAGCGTGAGTGCGATCGGGTCGATCCTCGGCGGCATCTACATCGCCGGGATCAAGCCCGACGCACGCCGCACCCTCGCCATCGCGCTGGCTGGGTTCGGTGCTGCGATCGTCGCGCTCGGCGTGATGCCGAGCTACGGGACGTTCGTGGCTATGAGCATCGTGCTCGGCTTCGCCTCCGCTTCGTTCCAGTCCGTCAATACGGTCGTCGTCCAGCAGGCAACCGAGCCGGCGATGCAAGGTCGGGTCATGGCCTTGCATCAGACGGCGCTGTTCGGCAGCACCCCGATCGGTGCGCTGTTGATGGGCTGGGTCATCCACGTCACGTCACCCCGACTCCCGTTCCTCCTCGGAGGGATCGCCGCAGTCTTGTGTGCAGCGTTCGTCATCGCGCGTCCGTCGCACCGTGTTGCGGTCGCAACGGCGTGAGCGAGAACGGCGCGTCATGGCCTTCTCTCACCTCGGCTTGTGCCAATAGCCGTGCAGCTATGTACAGTAGCTTTCATGACTTCGACTCCGACCTTCGCCACATCCGCCACGACCCGGTTCCTCAGCACACCTGAGGGACGGATCGGTTACGAAGTGGAAGGTCACGGCCCACTCGTCGTGTTGGTGCCCGGGATGGGCGATCTCCGCTCGGCCTACCGTTTCCTTGCACCAGTCTTGGTTGCCGCCGGATTCCGAGTGGCGACAACGGATCTCCGCGGTCACGGCGACAGTGACACGACGTTCCCGTCGTATGGCGACGACGAGACGGCCAGTGACGTGATCGCGTTGATCGACGAGCTCGGCGGCCCGGCCGTCGTCATCGGCAACTCGATGAGCGCCGGCTCCGCAGTGATCGTCGCTGCGCATCGCGCCGAACTGGTTGCCGGCCTCGTCTTGATCGGACCGTTCGTCCGCAACGGCGCCGTCTCCGTGCTGCAACGAATCATGCTGCGTGCCGCGATGACCCCGCTGTGGGCTGCCGCCGCGTGGAAGTCGTACATGCCCAAGCTGTACGCCGGCCAACGGCCTGCCGATTTCGAGGAGCACCGCGACCGTATCGTGACGAGCTTGCGCCGTCGCGGGTATGCCAAGGCGTTCTCGCTGACCACGCGCACGAACCATGATCCGGCCGAGGCGTGCCTATCGAAGGTGTCATCTCCGACGTTGGTCGTGATGGGCGAGGACGACCCGGACTTCGCCGACCCGATGGCCGAGGCTGCGTGGCTCGCCGGTGCGCTTGGCGGTCAGATCCTCATGGTCGCAGACGCCGGTCACTACCCACAATCGCAGCAGCCCGAAGTCGTGACTCCGGCGGTCGTGTCATTCTCGAAGACGGTGACCGCTCGTGCCTAGGGCCGGCCTCTCCAACGCCGTCGTCGTGGCGGCTGCAGAACGGATGATCGACAACTCAGAAGCCACACCGCTGACGTTGGCGGCGTTGGCCGTACAGCTCGGCGTTCGCCAGCCCTCGCTGTACAAACACATCGACGGACTCGACGACCTCCGACGCAGCATCGCCGTCCGCGCCAAACTTGAACTCGCTGCCGTCATGACTCGCGCCGCGGTCGGCAAAGCCGGCAGCGACGCGATCGCATCCATGTCCCACGCCTACCGCAGCTGGTCTGCCGAGCATCCGGGCCGATACGCCAGCACCGTGCGCGCACCATCCGCCGGCGACCTCGAAGACAAAGCAGCAAGCGACGAGATCACCAAGGTCGCGTTCGAGATCATGTCGAGCATCGGCCTCGCCGGCACCGACGCGATCGACGCGATCCGAGCCCTGCGTGCCGCACTCCACGGGTTCGTGACCCTCGAAGCGCAAGGCGGGTTCGGTCTGCCCGCTGACATCGACCGCAGCTTCGACCGGCTCCTCACCGGTCTCGTCGAGAGCATCACCGGCTGGGCCGCGCACCGGGTCACCACCAAGACCTGAGCCAGATCAGTTTCAGATCAGTTTCAGAGCAGGTGACGGTCTCGTGCAGCTTGGACAGCACTCTTTCGGTCGCTGACCCCGAGCTTGCGGAAGATCGAATTGGAGTGCGTCTTGACCGTGTTCATCGACACGTACAACGCGGCGGCGATGTCGCGTTGGGTGAGCCTGGTCGGTAGGTAGCGCAACACGGCGAGCTCACGGTCGGTGAGCTGCACCCGAGTTGAGCGGGCCGTGTCCGTCACTGGCGATGCGCGGTGGTGTCGGGATTCGACGCGCGCCAGGTAGCGGGCGGCGATGCCAGGATCGACGCAGCGGTCGAGGCGCATTCGTGCCTCGACGACGAGTGCGGACCCGTTGTCGTCGCCCTGTTCGAGGAGCACGTCTCCGCACGTGGTCAGGACGTAGGCGAGCCCGAGATCGGTGGTGGAGCGGCGGGCCAACTCGAGCGCGTGCGTGACGTCGACGCGGGCAACGTCCGCATCCTCGGCGGTGCGTCCCCGGATCGCGAACGCTGGTGCGACTCCGTGATAGTTGGCGAGCCCGAACGCTTCGGCTGTGGTGACCGCTTCGACCGCTGTGGTGTGGGCTGCGGCCTGGTCGCCGTTCTCGACTTCGTTGATCGCAGCATGGATGAGCGCGAGGACGTGAGCGGTGAGCCGTTGCTCAGCTTTGCTTCGGGTAACAGCGATCGTGAGCGCCTCGGCGGCCTCGTCGTGCATGCCGGCCCACGCGTACGCGGCGCCGACAGCAGTCGCGAGCTCGGCGGGCCGTTGCCACAAGCTGCCGGCGGACGTCGCTTCACGTGCCGATTCGAGTGCGGTGGCGATGTCGCCGCTGCCCAGCGCGAGGTTGATCCGCAGTGGTGCTGCGATGACCGGATCGAATGTGGCTGGGGCGACGTCGAGAGCGATGTCGAGCCAACGCTTCGCCGAGTCGTACTGGCTCGAGAGGTACTCGCACCATCCCCACCCCAACGCGCACGCAGCATCGGTCGCCGCTGCGTCGCCGGCCTGCTCCAAGTAGCCGCGCAGTTTGCGGATCTGTCCGCGACCGAGGAGGTCGGGGCCGACGACGTACATCAGTTGGATCGCGCCGGGGATGTCGCCGGCGGCGTACCGATGAACCACGGCTTGGTGTTGGTCGCCGTTCTTGGAGAACCAGTCGGCGGCGCGTCCGTGGAGTTCGGGCAGCCGTGCCGGGATCGTTCGTCGTGCTTCGAGGAGGAGCAGGTCTCGGAGCAGGTGGTGGTAGCGGAACCATTCGCCGGTGTTGTCGAGGCGGACGATGAGCTGGTTGCGGTTGGCGATGTTTGCCAGCCAGCTGGTGCCGTCGGTCGAGCCGGCGACGGCGTCGATCAACGGTCCGGTGAGGTGGTCGAGCACAGCGGTCTCGAGGAGGCGTTGGCGGTCGCCGGCGCTCATTGCGTCGAGGAGCTCATCGCTGAGGTAGCTGACGACGAGTTGGTCGTCACCTCGGAACGCATCGACGAACCCGTCGGGGTTTGTTGCGCGCTCGAGCGACAGGCCGGCCAGGACGAGGCCTGCAGCCCAGCCCTCCGTCCGCGAGCACAGATCATCGAGACGTTCCGGCGACAGCGTCTCGCCGGCGACTCCGAGGAGCGCCGTTGCTTCGCCGGTGTCGAAGCGGAGTCGGTCGGCGCGGACTTCGGTGATGCGGTCGCGGACACGCATCCGGCCGAGGCGGAACGGTGGATCGAGGCGGGTGGAGACGACGATCGTGAGCTGAGGTGGGCAGAGGTCGATGAGGCGTTCCATGCCTCGTTGCACATTGGCGTTGTCGATCAGGTAGTAGTCGTCGATCACGACGGCCAGCAGGTCGGCGGTTTCGGCGAGCCCGTTCACCAGTGCCGGGACGACTACTCGATCGTCACCCTGGGAGCCGGCAACCAACGGACCGACTTGTTCGGCGATGTCGGGCCGGCATCGGCCGATCGCTGCGACCAGCGATGACCAGAAGCTGGCCGGGTCGGAGTCGCCCTCTTCGATCTGCAGCCAAGCGACCGACCGATCGCACTGCGCTGCCCATGCCGCAAGCATCGTCGTCTTGCCGGAACCGGCCGGTGCGCTCACCAACAGCAGAGGCACCGCTGCGGTGACCGCTTGGTCGAGGATGTCCGCCAGGCGCGTGCGTGACACGAGCCGGGTCGGTGATGCCGGTGGCCGGAGCTTGGTGGCGGCTAATCCGAGCTCGCGGTCACCGATCGTGAGCTGGTGCGGCGTCGGGAGTTGCAGGTCATCGGTTGCCATGGGCTTGCGCTCATCGTGCCACGGTTGCGGACGCGTCAGTGGTGTGTCGCAGTCCGGCCATACAGACAGCGTCGGCACCTACCGCGGATCTCACCCAGGTGAGATCGCCGATGAGGTGAGGCGCCTGGTCGTGGATGCGTCGATGGTGGAGACATGACCACAACGACCACCTACGAGATCGTCATCAAAGGGCGCGCATCGACCCGCTTCCTGCGCCCGCTCATCGACGACTTCGTGATCGACAACAGCGTCGAAGGCGTCACACGGGTCACCGGCGAGGTCCGCGACGCCTCGCACCTCCACGGGATCGTCGCCCACCTCACATCCGTCGGAGCCGAGCTCGTCTCGATCGGCCCGATCACCCCAACTCAGCACACCGCCACCGAAATGCCAGACCTCCGCCCATCCACCACGAACGAAGCGAGCACCCAGTCATGATCAAGGTCTCATCCCTCACCAAGCACTACGGCAACCGCACTGCCGTCGATGACCTCTCCTTCGACGTCGCCGCCGGCCGCGTCACCGGATTCGTCGGACCCAACGGCGCCGGCAAATCCACGACCATGCGCATGATGGTCGGTCTCACCCGACCAGACAGCGGCGACACCACCTACCGCGGTGTCCGCTACTCCGACATGCGCCACCCCGCAAGCGTCGTGGGCACCGTCTTGGACGCCCGCTCGATGCACCCCGGCCGTACCGCCCGCAACCACCTCGCCGCCGCCGCAGCACTCGCCTCGATCCCCGCCCGCCGCGTCGATGAAGTCCTCGACGAGGTCGGCCTCACCTCTGCGGCCGATCAGCGCACCGGTGGGTTCTCCCTCGGGATGCGCCAGCGGCTCGCCCTCGCCGGCGCACTGCTCGGCGAGCCCGAAGTCCTGCTCCTCGACGAGCCGTCCAACGGCCTCGACCCGGACGGGATCCGCTGGCTGCGCAACTCGCTCAGCTCGTTCGCCGATGACGGCGGGACCGTGTTCGTCTCGAGCCACCTGATCGCCGAGCTCGCCATGTTCGCCGACGACCTCGTCGTCGTCGGCGCCGGCCGCCTCCTCGCCGCCGAACCCGTCGCAGCCACCCTCGCCCGCGGCGAAGCGACCGTGATCGTCCGCACCCCACAGACGGCCGAGCTGGGTCGCCTGCTCGTCCGGCACGGAATCGACGCATGCATCACCGACAGCCAACTCTCCGTTCGAGGCACGACGACGGATGCCGTGTCGCAGATCGCGTTCGACAACCGGATCCAGATCACCGAGATCACCGAAACGCGACGCTCGCTCGAAGAGATCCTGCTCGACATGACCGGCGCCAGCGCCGAGTTCGCCGCCGCCTGAACCAACCAACCGACGTCCACCCATCCGCCACCCACATCGCCCAACACCGACAAGGACCCGCCATGACCGCCACCACACTTCCGACCAACGCCCTGCACACAGAGGCACGACCACTCACCCGTGAGCGCAGCGACGACGTCGCAGCTCTCCCGGCCGCCTTGCGGAGCGAATGGATCAAAATCCGCTCGCTCCGATCAACCCCGGGCCTTCTCGCTGCTGTCGCCGTCATCGGCGTCCTCCTGTCGTGGATCCTCGCCACGTTCGTCAAGACGGACCCCGACACGCACCTGCCCTTCACGATCGGCGAGACGTTCGTGTTCTCCACCTGGCTCACGATGGTCCTCGCGATCGTCATGGGCGCCCTGTCGATCACTTCCGAGGTGCAGCACGGCACCCTTGCCACCGCTGTCACGACACAGCCCGCTCGATGGGTGATCGTTGCCGCCAAAGCGACCGTCAGTTCCGGTCTGGGCGTCGCCATGGGCATCATCGGCATGGCCGCAGGGCTCGGCGGTGCTGTCATCGGCGGACTCGAAGCCGGCGACACCTCTGGATCAATCGCCACAGCCGGCTGGGGCCTCCTGCTCACCACGCTCGCACCGATGCTCGGCCTCGGAATCGGCATGATCGTCCGTCACAGCGCCGGCGCCATCACCGGCGTGCTTGTCTGGGCCCTCGTCATCGAGAACATCATCAAAGGCTTCGCACCGGCGAGCATCACCCGGTTCATGCCCTTCAGCGCCGCAGCGGGTCTCCTCAACATCAAGACCGCCGGCGACAACGCCGAGACCCTTGCCGCCGGTCTCACCCGACTGCAGGACGCCTTCGTCTTCTCCGGCTACATCGCCGTCGCCCTCGCGATCGGCACCGCACTGCTCTACCGCAAAGACGCCAACTGAACCGCACCTGCAACACGCTCGTTAGCCACCCACCTCACACCCAAGGAACCCGAATGATCCACACATCCGTCCCCACCGCCGCACTACACCTGGACTCGCCACGCGAGACCCAGAACTGGCGACCCCTCGTCAGCGGGCTCCTCGCCATCCCGCACCTCGTCATCGCCAACGCTCTCGGCAACGTCGCCAACGTGATGTCGATCGTCAGCTGGTTCTCGATCGTCTTCACCGGCCGCATGCCCGACGGCATCGCCCGATTCCAATGCATGATCCTCCGCTACGAAGCCCGCGCGTACAGCTACGTCGCCTTCCTCCGCCCGGCGTACCCGCAGTTCGAGTTCGACATGGCCAACACCGACCCCGGCAACGACCCGCTCCGCGTCGACTTCGCCCCACAACTGTCCGAGCGCAATCGGGTCACCGTCGCATTTCGGCTCATCCTGATCATCCCCGTCGTCATCTACACGGCGGTCATCGCAGTCGCCGCAGCGTTCGTCGTGATCTTCGCCGGGTTCGCTGTGCTCTTCACCGGACGCTGGCCACAAGGCCTGCGCACATTCGTGCTCAACGCCGGCCGACTCAGCCTACGAGTCAGCGCCTACGGACGCCTCCTCACCGACACCTACCCGCGGTATGCGCTCACAGCCTGAGATCTGCTGCACTCGGAGTCGTTCGATCCTGCTGTGACGAGTAATCGATACCCAACATGCAGTCGTCGGGTCGACCAAGTGCCATTCGATCGGACAATCGTCGGTTCGCACGTCACGCATGCGATCCCCCACAGCGATGCCGTGCCCCGAGAACGGTCGAACAGCGCCACGACCGCGGCGACCGTGGCTGCAACAGCGAACGGAGCCCACGCAGACTGGTACGCAAACGCGATCAACGTGAAAAGGCCAGCTAGAGCGAACGTCCCCGCCAGGCCAAGGAAGATCAACCACGACACGAACGCCTGCCTTGCGCCTCGCCCGCCCTCGGCCACTCCCTCACTGTAGAGACCCGCATCGTCAATCCTCGGCGCACTCCCGGCGTTTCGAGGCACCCCCTCCCGTAAGACGGAGCGCGCGTTTGGGTGACATCTTCGCCGGGCGATCGTCGGTCTCGATGGCGTCACCACGACGACCCCGCCGTCGCGTCAGATCGTCGTCTCCACCGCTGCGTTCTGCCGATCGGTGGGTGATAGGTAGCATGCGTGGACGAACGGGTTCTCTGTCCTCGGGCCGCTCGAAGTGCTTGGTTCAGATGGTTTGATTCGTCTCAACGCTTCGAAGGAGCGGGCGCTGCTCGTGGCGTTGGTTGGCTGGGCGAATGAGGAGATGACCACGGATCGGTTGGTGGAGGCCTTGTGGGGCGTTCATCCGCCGCGGTCGAGCGTGAAGCTGCTCCAGAATCTTGTGTTGTCGTTGCGCAAGTCGCTCGGGCGTGA
This sequence comes from Ilumatobacteraceae bacterium, assembly GCA_025464045.1. Taxonomy (GTDB): domain Bacteria; phylum Actinomycetota; class Acidimicrobiia; order Acidimicrobiales; family Ilumatobacteraceae; genus JAODBQ01. The sequence goes on along the minus strand of JAODBQ010000629.1, from coordinate 4,237 downwards.
CTCGATCGAGACCTGTGCCGGCGGCTACCGGCTGCGCGTGGTCGCGGATGCTGTCGATGTTGTTCGGTGGGAACGCCTGGGCCGAGACGGCCGGTCGCGAGCCGCTGTTGGGGATTGGGAGGCGGCGTCGACGATGTGGTCGCAGGCGGTTGCCTTGTGGCGTGGGCGGCCGTTGGTCGAGTTGAGTGATTGGCCTCCGGCGCGGGAGCTTGCAGCGGCGCTCGCGGAGCAGCAGCGAACCCTGTGCGAGGACTTGGCGGAGGCGGAATTGGCCTGTGAGCGCCATCACGTTGTGGTGCCACGCTTGCTGCGGATGGTGGACGAGGAGCCGCTGCGCGAGCGTGGGTGGGCGTTGTTGATGCTCGCGTTGCATCGCTGCGGAAGGCAGGCCGAGGCGCTGCGGGCGTTTCAACGGGTTCGGTTGGTTCTCGACGAGGTGGGTCTCCAGCCCGGGCCCGAACTCGTCGACCTGGAACGGGCGGTGAGCGCGCGCGACGGGTCGTTGGCGGTGGCTCCGCGGGAGTCGGTGGGTGTGTCGATGTTCGGGGTTTCGGCAAGCTTGGGCGCTCGCCGCGACAATCTGCCGTTCGAGCTGAGCCGGTTCGTCGGAAGGGCCAGCGAGGTCGCGAAGATCGATCGGCTGATCGGCACCTCGCGTCTGGTCACCTTGGTCGGCGTCGGTGGGGGCGGAAAGACACGATTGGCGCTGCAGGTCGGCGCGAATGCGATGTCACGCTATCCGCAGGGTGTGTGGCTGCTGGAATTGGCTCCAATATCGGATGGGAGCAGAGTCGTTACCGAGTTGGCGGTTGCGTTGAGCCTCGACGCAAATGGCTGCGATGGTGTCGAGGAGATCGGGAAGTTGCTGTGCGACTCGCTTGCGGAGCGCAGCGCGTTGTTGATCTTCGACAATTGCGAACATCTCGTCGACGCGATTGCGGGGCTCGTCAAGCTGCTGTTGACGAAGTGTTCGAGGGTGTCGGTGCTGGCCACCAGTCGTGAGGTCCTGGGTGTCCCGGGCGAAGTCGTCTACCAGGTGCCGGCGCTGTCGTTGCCGAGCCTCGACGACACCGACATGGAGAGTGTCGCGACCTCCGACTCGGTTGCCCTGTTCTGCGAGCGAGCCCGCCAGGCCGTGCCGGACTTCTGTTTGACGCAGACCAACGCGTTGGCGGTGGCGCGGATCTGCCACAAGCTTGAGGGCATCCCCCTCGCTCTCGAATTGGCGGCGGCGCGAATCCGAGTGTTGAGTGCCGAGCAGATCGTCGATCACCTCGAGGATTCCTTTGGCGTGCTCGCCGGAGGTCCCCGTACCGAGGCACTGCGGCACCAAACGATGCAGGCGGCCTTGGACTGGAGCTACGAGCTGTTGTCACCGGCCGACCAGCGGAGCCTCGGCCGGCTCGCGGTGTTCCCCCACCGCTTCGACATCGACGCCGCGATCGCGGTCATCCGCAGCGACCGTGTTCCGGCGACCGACGTCGAACCCGACGACGGCTTCGACAGCGTGGCCCGGTTGGTGGCCAAGTCGCTACTGGTCGTTGACAACGATTCCGAACTGCCCCGATACCGGCTGCTCCAACCGATCCGTCGATACGCGATCGACAAGCTGGTCGCCTTCGGCGAGACCGAGACGATTCGTCGGCGACATCGAGACTTCTTCCTCGGCCAGACCGAGAGGTGGGCCTCCGACACGGACAATCTCCTCGGGCTCCTTGCCGATCTCCCCAACTATCGCGTCGCGCTCGAGTGGTCCTGGGCCGCAGGCGACGTCGAGGCGGCGTTGCAGTTGCTCGTCACCCAAGCCCTTGGCTGGTTCTGGGCGGGATATCCGGACACACAGGAATGGATCGAACGCGTGCTGGCGGTCGCGGAGCCAACAGACAGCCGCGCCCGCGTGCGGGCCCTGAGCCGGCTCGCATTGATCCTCAACGGCTCGGACCAATCCGACGTCGACCGAGAGCAACACCTCATGCTGCAAGCAGCGACAATGGCCACACGTCTCGGCGACCCCGCAGTGATGGCAGTCACAAGCTGGTCATGGGGTGAACTGAACGTCGCGCACGACGAACTCGAAGCGGGTCGACGCCAGCTCGAAGACGCCGAACGACAGTACGCACGGCTCAGACATGTGACGGGCGTGGCATGGTGCGAGCACTCGCTGGGCTGGGCAGCGATGGCCAGTCGCGACATCGACCGCGCACGACGCTGCTTCGAACGAGCGGTCGAGCTCGCCCGCGACCCAGACGCGGGCGCATTCCTGATCGAGCATTCGCTCGCCGCACTGTCGCCGATCCTCGCAGCCTCAGGCGAGTGCGAGCGCGGACTTCGCCTTGCCGATGAGGCGCTCGCCCGTGCCCGTTCCCACCCCGTTCGAGCGGTGCTGATCATGGCCCTCGTTTGCGTCGTGGAGACCTCGATCCTTGCCGGTGCGCAAGAGCAGGCGGCTGACGTACTTCGTGAGCTGCTCGTCGTGCTGCAAGATCGCGCCAGCCTGCGGTGGGTGGCTGACACCTTCGATCTCACCGCGGTGGTGATTGCTTCCACGGACCCTGGTCGCGCTGTGGAGCTCGTCTCCTGCGCGGCGGCGCTACGTGCTTCCGCGGGCTCACAGGCCGGAGGCATCAGGATCATCCGGGCCGAAGTGGACGTGACACGCGAGAGGCTCCTCGCCGCGCTCGGATCGCAGCGCTTCGAATCGCACCGCTCTCGCGGCACAACTGCTGTGCCGGCAGCGCTGCTGGCGGATGCCATCGCTTTCCTCGGCACAGCGCAGCCCGTGAAGGGATCCGTGGGAGCGTAACGGACCCGACGTCGATGAACCCGCACGGCAACTGCGCCCTGCCGCCACGCACGCCCGCGGTGGCCTGACGGGCGGACCGTCCCCGCGAACACCCACTTCACCGCGGGCTGCGCCGGCAAACACTCCACGACGACCTGCGTACCCGCTCGCCCGCCAGCCGGGTGGCGCTCGATGCCAGCCGGCCCGGGGCGCAGTCCACCGACCGGTCGCCGCACGCCCACACGTTGCCGAGGGTCGGCGGACCACCGCCAGACCGGGAGCAGACCGCCGTACCGGATGCTGGTCCCGACCCGGCAGCGATCAGCGAGCCGCGAACGAACAGGATCCCCGATGACCAAGGCGACGACCGACCGCCCGGCCGACCCGGACAGTCCCACAACGAGCGTCCAAGCTCAGACCATCGAGGCGCTGACCATCGAGGCGCTGACCATCCGCGTCCTCCCGGACCCATTCCACCCGGTCCGCGTTCACGTCGAGATCATCACCACCGCCTCAAGCAGCAGCCCCAGCGCACACGCCAACTCGTCCAACCTCGAATCCCCTGCGAGCGCCACCCCAAATGTGCACGAGGAACCAGAGGCCTTCGCGGGCACCGCCGGCTACCTCGAACTGATCGTCACGACACCACCGACGCGACGGCGCCCCAGTCGCCGTTGGCGAACCGCAGCGACGCCTGAGCCGACTGCCGGTGACGCCGGAGATCTCACGCTCACACCTCATCGAAGCATCGACCGAGCACCGGACAGACAACACCGGCGATGGGCCGCAGCGGCCGTCGGAGTCGTCGCGCTCGTACTCGTCGGGCGGGCGATCGTCGACTCGGCCCAACCGACTACCAGGCCGATCACCGGACCGATCGCAACGACGACTCCGCCTCCATCGCCTACCCAACCCGTCAGCGCCGCGGCGCGGTTCCTGTGGCCGATCGCCGCACCACCGTCCACACAACCCTGCGAACCACACGCCGGAGGCGTCACCGACCTCGCAGTCGCGATCAACGAATGTGTGCGGTCCCTCACCGCCCACGACACACCCACCAGCTAAAGCGACTACGTCCTCCAAGGTGTCGGCCGACGCTCCTGCTCATGTCCTTGAGCAGGTCATTCACCAGCAACTTCAATGTGGGCAATCTCCCCACATGCGGCATCTCGTTCAGGTCGGGGTCAGTCCGACGGGGAGCTCGACGATGATCGTCGCACCGTGTGGTGCCGTGTCGGTGATGCGGATCGTTCCGTGGTGAGTCGCGATGACCCCGGCGACGATCGCAAGACCGAGTCCTGTGCCGCCGGTGTCGCGAGTGCGTGCGACATCGAGGCGCACGAATGGCTCGAGCGCTCGCTGTCGGTCGCCGACTGGGATGCCCGGCCCGTCGTCGGCTACGGTCAAGCGGATCAGTTCGTGTTGTCGCTCTTTTGTGACGTCGATCCGTGACGT
>JAODBQ010000627.1 GCA_025464045.1 Ilumatobacteraceae bacterium | reverse complement strand
GAGCAGCGAGAGTGCCGCGCACGCCACGAAGGCAGTTGTCCGTTGGAGTTGCATGTCTCCCCTTGTTGTTTGCCCGTCTCCCCCATGGATGCGGGACGTTGAGATTGTCGTCGTTCGCGGCGACGTGCCGCGGCGGGTGGCCGCTCAGCCGACCTGGTCGACCCCGGCAGCGTGCTTGGCGATCTTCTTCGCGCGCTCCATGTCGTAGTGCTTGCGGGTGACGAGCCGCTGGGCGTAGAGGCCGCCGCCGGACTGCAGGTTGGTCACGAAGTGCCAACCTCCGAAGGCGTCGGCCGTGAGGTCACGGATCGCGTGGAACAGGCGCATCCGGTACTCGGCGGACACGTCGGGCGAGGTGCGCATGTACTTCTCCACGAACGGCGCGAGCTCGGGGTTCTCCAGGTCGGCGATCGTCGGTGCCGTGAGCACACCGCCACCGGCGATGTCGTGGAGGTGGCGGACCATCGTGTTGTACTGCGACGCGCCGTGGAACTTCGCCGCGTTGGTGTACAGCTCGTCGGGGAACAGGAAGCCGTCGTCGGTGGTGTGCGCGTGGAGGATCGCCGCCTCGAGCCCGGCGCGGATCAGCGTGGCGTAGACGATCAGCTCGGAGATCTTCTCGCGCACGTGCTCCACGCGCGACAGCCCGTTGGCCTCGGCGATCAGCTGGGCGAGGCCGACGAGGAGATCTGCCTCGTCCGCCATCAGCGCCGTGCCGCCGAGGCGCTCCCACAGGCCGAGCGAGTGGGCGAAGGTGGCCGAGTGCTCGACGAGGCCGTCCATGAAGACCCGCTCGTTCGGCACGAACACGTCGTCGAAGATGACGAACCCGTCGGGCATGTTCTCGATGCGGGTGATCGGGAAGTGCCGGTCGTCCTCGCTGCGCGGTGCGTAGGTGGTGTTGATCACCCGCACCCCGGGCGTGTTGACCGCGACGCCGCAGGCGATCGCGTAGTCCTCCTCGCCCGGCGACATCCGCTTGGTCGGCAACACCATCAGCTCGTGCGCGAGTGCCGCGCCGGTGATGTGCAGCTTCGCCCCACGGATGACCACGCCGTCCTTGCGGCGCTCGACGACGTGCACGTACGAGTCCGGATCGCTCTGCTTGCCGGGCGACAGCGACCGGTCGCCCTTCGCGTCGGTGATGCACTCGGCGATGCGCAGGTCTTCGGCGAGGCACGTGCGCCGGTACTCGTGGATCCGTTCGGCGAGCTCCGGGTGGTGCCGCCCGAGCGTTGGCGCAACGGTCACGAGCGTCATCAGCGACTGGTACGTCGTGTTGGTGAGCATGTCCGTGTCGCGCACGTCCGTCGCCCGCTCGTTGAGCTCCTCGCGCGACGCGGGCGCCTCCATCAGCGGGTTCGTGGCGCCCGGTGTCGAGTCGTAGAACCTGTCGTATCCTCGTGCCGTCCAGTCGACCGCAGCGGCGAACGTCGGCTCGGTGCACAGGTCGGTGATCCGCTTGCCTTCGAGGAAGATCCGCCGTCCGTCGTCCAGCGATCGCTTGTACTGCTCACCCGTGATCACGAAGAACCCCCCTCGGGCGGCCACGAGTCGCAGAAGGAACTTCTGCACGGCCTACCGTCTTGCGGCAAGATAGTCGCATAGTCCGACTATCGCAAGTTGTCTCCACGTCACACCCGGGCTGCCGGCTGCACCGGTCTCGAGAGAGGAATCGATGACGACGTCAGGTCCGAAGCGCCACCCGGCGCCCGCAGGCGCGCCACCCGAGGTCGATGAATCGGTGTGGGACCCGGTCGACCGTGCCGCCGCCCACTGGCGGCGGGCCGGCTGGACCAACAGCGCCCGGCTGCGCGCCGCCCTGTCGATCCTGCGCGTCGAGGACCTGATCCGCGGTGACAACACCGGCGCCCTCGAACCGCTGCAGCTCACCCATGCCCGCCACGAGGCACTCGCCATCCTCTTCTTCTCGCGTCACGGGGAGATGAAGCTCAGCGAGCTCGGGCAGCGGTTGCTGCTCCACCCGACGAGCATCACCAGCACAGTCGATTCACTGGAGCGTCTCGGCTACGTGGAGCGCGTGCCGCACGCGCACGACCGCCGGGCGACGATGGCGCGGATCACTGCGAGCGGGCGATCCGCGTTCTCGGTCTCGGCGACGGCGATGAGCACCAACGACCACTCGCTCACAGCCCTCACCGACGCCGAGGCGCAGGAGCTGTTCCGGCTGCTGCGCAAGGTCCGCGCTGCTGCGGGCGACATCACGACTCCGCGACACGACGGCGCGACGCCCACCCCGTAGGTCGTTCGGAACTGTGCCGCGGGTCCGCACGCCCTCCGCGCTCACCCGGCGGTGCCGGTGGCTCGCGATCCTCGTGTCGCTCGGGCCGGCAGCGTTGCCCGCGCCTTGCCGTCCTGCGGCGCGTTCCGGCGCGTCCGCCGCGTGGTGTGATCGTGGCTCGGCGGGCAGGTGAGGCCCTGGATCGCCTGCTGGGTGAGGGTCTCGGCGATCTCCTCGATCGTCACGTCGCCGCGCGGATCGAACCACAGGTAGATCGAGTTGACCATCGTCAGGATCGCGGTCGACGCCAGGTTGGGCCGCAGGTTCGGGCACGCCCAGCCGTCCGCGATCGCGGTCTCGATCATCGAGGTCAGGTAGCGCTCGTACTCGCCGCGCTGCGCCATGATCCGGTCGTGGCGCTCGCCCGTGACCAAGCGGTACTCGGTGTAGAAGACCCTGATGCTGGACAGGTTCTGCGCGAAGTTGAGGACGTGGTCGCGGACGAAGGACTCCAACCGCGTCCGTGAGTCGCCTTCCGTCTGCTGGTTCCGGCGGAGGTTGCCCTCGGCGTCGTCGTGCAACTTCTGGATGATCGCGTAGAGCAGGTCCTCCTTCGAGTCGATGTAGTAGTACAGCGAGCCCTTCTCGATGCCGACCGCGGCGGCGATGTCGTTGAGCGTGGTCGAGATGTACCCCTTGACGTGGAACGTTTCCGTCGCCGCCTCGAGGATCCGACGTTCGGTCTCCCGCGACTTCGGGTTCGCCTTGTTGGATCGCGCTTGTTTGCGCCGTGTGTTGCCCGGCAGCAGCGGGCGGTCATCCATGCACGGCCGAGGGCGCGCGCGCAGTGGCCGACGCGTCGCGGTCCCATGCCGAGGCGCTCACGCCGCGAGCGCGCAGCTGCTTCTTGTCGAGCTTCTCCGTCGAGGTGCGCGGCAGGACGTCGACGAACTCGATGAACCTCGGCTGCATGAACCGTGGCAG
>JAODBQ010000701.1 GCA_025464045.1 Ilumatobacteraceae bacterium | reverse complement strand
AACGTGTCTGGAGCCACCGCGGAACCGGAAGAGGCGGTGCGTGCAAGTGCGGCACAAACCGTCGGTGACTGCCGAAAGACCAGCCACGACGGTGCCCTGGCGAATCCCGCAAGCTCGGTGGGCTCATCGTGACGGCGCGGCCGAAGTGTTGCGCACCCTGCCCGGTGTGATGCTGGTGGTGGTCGGGCGACGGATCGTATTCGCCAACCCTGCGGCGTTCGACCTGTTCGGTGTCCCTGATCTGAGGGCTCTCGTCGAACGGCAGGCGGGGAGAGCTCACGTGCTCAGCGAGGACGTCGACCGCATCGACGCTCGGCTCGCCGCGATCGAGCGCCACGAGACCGTCTCGCCGTCGTCGGAATACCGGATTCTTCGCCCGGACGGCACAGCAAGGGTCGTGGAATAGTCGACCCTGCCGATCACCTTCATGGGGCGCGCGGCGCGCGGCGCGCTGTGCTCGGTCGACGATGTGACGACGCTCGCCCTGACCAGAGACGCACTCACCGTCTCGGAGAGTCATCAACGAGCGATCATCGCCACATTGGCCGAGGGGGTGATCGTGGTCGACGCCTTCGGGGCGTGCACCGAGAGCAATCCTGCGGCAGCGCGGATCCTCGGCTTGGACGGCCCGGAACAACTGATCGGTCTCCACGCCGACCTGATGCCGATGGTCGATAACAGGCTCTTCGGATTTCAGGGTGGGGTGAGGGTGTCGAGGAGTGCCCAATTCGGTTTGCCGGCGTAGAGCAGGGCGCGGGTGCGGTAGTCCTCGAAGCGGCGGAACCCGACGCGACACGTTTGACGCGTTTGACGAGGTTGTTGATCGTCTCGGTGGGGCCGTTGCTGACGTGGGCGTGGTGCCAGGCCACGATCTGCGACTTCCAACCGGTGACCGTGCGCCCAAGACGACGAACCTGGGGTGGCATCCAGCGTTGACGGACGTCGCGTCCGATCTCGTCGACCCACTCACCGGCGACCGTGGCGTTGGTGTGCTCATAGATCTGACGGACGACTTCCTTGGCGGCCCACGCTGCCCACACCTCGAGGTGCGGGATCTCCGGCGGTGAGCAAACCCATCAACCGTTCGTGGCCCTTGACGGTCAGCCGTTGGCGGGCCACACCAACCGGCGCCGGGCCCGGTAGAGCGGATCGTCACGGCGACCGCGATAAGCCGTCGCCGAGGAACTGGCCGTCACTGCGACCCTCGAGCGGCTACTCGCGATCGAAGTCGACACCGCGTTGGCGCGTCGTCTCGTCGGCCGGCTCCGCTTCGCGTGCCTTCCCACACGCCAACGCCAACGCCAACAACACGATGGCCTCCCCGAGACAGAGGTCGCAAGACCGCCGTCCGACCCGGACGCGGAGGCAAGAGCCCGATTGACGTCGTCGAGCATTTGCAGCACGAATGCGCAGTCAGCCAGAAACCGGCCCTTCCCGACCAGCAAGCGCGAACACGACAGCCAGCACCATGAGAGCGTCTACATGAATCAACACGGCCCGGGACGCCCGCCCGCCACAACACCCGACGGCGAACAACCACGCGGACCCCGAGACCACGCCGGATAACAGAACGCGCCAATAATGCTCTGACAGACACCCCAGAACAGACAGGCTGACCGCGTTGACGGAGATCATGAACCATGGCGTCTGTTCGAGACGCATCACGGCCATATGTTGGTCACGTGGTCGTCGTGGTTGCCGGCTTCGCCGTCGTCGAAGTAGCGGGCTTCGTCGTTGCAGTGGCCGGCTTCGTCGTTGCAGTGGCCGGCTTGGTCGTCGCGGTGCTAGTCGCCTTGGCCGTCGTTGTCGCCGCGCCTGCGGCTTTCGTTGTGGTCGTCACCGCTCGGGTCGACGCGGTCGCCAGTGATGAGGTCGTCGTGATCTTCGATGTCGTCGGCGCAGCCGCGACCACCGATGTGCTCGCAGGAGTGGTCGTCGTGACCGGTTTGGACGAGCCACATGCTGCAAGGAGCACGACAGCCGCTCCGGCACCGAGCACAGTCCACTTCCGTAAGTCCAACATAACTTTCGTTCCCTCCACACGGATCGGCAGTATGGCCGTGCGCGATCACCGTAGAATGCTCAGGTCACCATTCGGGTATGCATGGGTAAACGTTTGGTAAATCCGAGCTCTCGGATCGGGCCGAATATCGGGGTGACGGAGCCGGGGTCTGCCTTCGTGCTGCCATCGTGGCGGTCGCCTTCGTGCTCGCCGGTTCGACGGTCGTCGGCCTCGTTGTGGCGCTAGCTGTACCCGGCCGGGAGGTTGGTGACGGGTTGACATGAGTGAAGACCTCCGCGTCTTGTGGAGATAGCCGTCTTCACAATCCAGGAGGTTTTCGGTGTCTCACCGTAATGCCCGTCTCACCGTTCATGGTCGCCGCCTGCTCGTGTATCGAGTCCGCGAGCAAGGCCATTCTGTTGCTCATGTCGCGAAGGCCATGGCGTGTCACGCCAGTGCGCGCATCGTTGGGTCGTCCGATTCGACGCCGAGGGTAATGCGGGTCTGGAGGATCGCTCGTCGCGACCGCACACGATGCCGACGCGCACCAGTCCTCAGATCGAACGCAAGGGTCCTCGACGCACGGGTCGCACATCGCAAGGGTCAGGACTGGCTCGGACCCGAGCTGGGGTGCCAGCCCGAACGGTGTCGAGGATCCTGCGTCGCCACGACGTCCCCCGGTTGTGCGACTGCGACCCGTTGACCGGCGACGTGATCCGAGCATCGAAGACCACCGCCGTCCGCTACGAACGTGCCCGCCCGGGCGAGCTGGTACACATGGACGTCAAGAAGATCGGGCGGATCCCCGACGGCGGCGGTTGGCGAGCCCACGGACGCGCTGCAGGATCGACGTCCCCGCGATCGGAAACAACGAGTCGGCTACGACTACGTCCACTCCGTCGTCGATGACCAGAGCCGGCTCGCGTTCAGCGAGATCCACGGCGACGAACGCGCTGACACGCGCCGATCGTCGATCAGCAACCGGTCCGCGTGGAGTCGGGCCGCTACCTGAGTGAGGACGAGCGGGTGGTGATCGCCGACGCGGTGAGCCTGGGTAGGTCGGCCCGTTCGATCGCGGGCGAGTTGGGACGGGCGGTTTCGACGGTGAGCCGGGAACTGAAACGTAACCAGGTCGGCGAGTACCGTCCGCACGCCGCGCATCGGCTGATGCTCGCTCGTCGCCCGCGCCCCAAGCAGCGCCGGCTCGAGCGCGACCCGCCGAGCGAGGCGAATCCGAC
>JAODBQ010000623.1 GCA_025464045.1 Ilumatobacteraceae bacterium | reverse complement strand
AGGAACATCTCGGACTCGGGCGCCATGCGCATGATCTCGATGCCCTCGCGCGGATCGACACCGAGCTTCTCCCACACCTCACGTTGGAACAACATGCGATCGCGCCTGCGCACCGCGGCCTCGAACGCGAACTCCTGGCGGTCCATCATCTCCGCGTCGGAGAGCTCCTTGTAGTACTCCTGCAGCGACAGCACGCCGAACGCGACGTGGCGAGCCTCGTCGCTCATGACGTAGCGAAGCAGCTGCTTGAGGAGCGGCTCGCCGGTGATCTGGTGGAGGAAGCCGAACGCGGCGAGGGCGAGACCCTCGACCATCACCTGCATGCCGAGGTAGGTCATGTCCCAGCGGCTGTCGTTGACGATGTCGTCGAGCAGCATCCGCAGGTGGCTGTTGACCTGGTACTGACCGCCGAGCTTCTCCTGCAGGTAGCGGGCGAAGACCTCGACGTGGCGGGCCTCGTCCATCACCTGGGTCGAGGCGTAGAGCTTGGCGTCGTACCACGGGACGGTCTCGACGATCTTCGCCGTGCAGATGAGCGCGCCCTGCTCGCCATGGAGGAACTGGCTGAGCATCCAGTTGCGCCCCTCGATGCCGAACTCCAGCCACTCCTTGTCGCCCCACTTCTCGACGGGCGTGCCGATGTAGACGGACTGGTCGATGCCCGTGCCGAGGATCAGCTGGTCCTCGGCGACGGTCTTCTCGATGTCCACGTCGGTGTCCCACGGCAGGTCGGTGGTGCCGTTCCACTGCCCGGTCTTGGCCTTCTCGTAGAGCTTGCGCAGCGCGGGGCGCGACAGCGAGTAGTCCCAGGTGAAGATCGTGTCGGCGTTGTTCTCGACGACGTGCTCGACCTCGTTCGGGTCGTGGGTGGGGATCGCCAGGATCGCGTCGATGTCGTTGATCTCGCCCCGTCCGAGGATCGTCTGGTTGTCGTTGAACGCGCCGTTGCCGGATGTCGCGTCGTGTTGGTCGGTGACGGTCATGGTCAGCTCCTGAAGGACGGTTGGAAGGCGGGTACGACGAACGTGCGGATGAACTGCGATGCGCTGGCGGGATCACCGAAGTCGACCTGGTCGCTCGGCGCGAGGAAGTAGCTGATGACGAGGCGGGCGAGCAGCTCGACCACGCTCGCGGCCTCGCGGCGAGGCAGGTGCTGCTCGACCAGCGGCACGAGGAAGACGCTGGCGATGCGGATGATGCGTGGCAGCCCGGCGACGGTGAGCTCGTTCGCGGTCTCCCCGGGCTCGGAGGAGAGCATCAGCGCGAGATGATCGTCGGCGCGCAGCTCGAGGGTGGCCTGGACGACGCAGCGCACGAGCAGGTCCTCGAACCCGTCGGCGTCGGCGACGTGCGCACTCAGTCGGGTGAGGAACTCCTCGGTGTCGCGGACGCGCAGGGCATCGAACAGCACGTCCTTGCCGCCGGGGAACAAGCGGTACAACGTCGCGCGGGACACGCCCGCAGCCGCGGCGATGTCGTCGATGGTGACCTTGGCCATGCCCCACCGCTCGCAGCACCGCTTGGCAGCGTCGAGCACGGAGTTCTCCGCGGCAGTCCCCATCTCTGAGACAGTAAGACTCTTTCTGTCTCACTGTCAACCCCCTGATCCGCGGCGATCGAGGCTGCGTCGGGCGGCTCGTCAGATCAGAGGCGGCCGGCCTCGATGATCCGCTGCAGGAACGTCTGGGTGAGCTCGCGTCGGGGGTTCGAGAAGATCTCCTCCGGCGTGCCCTCCTCGTAGATCACCCCGGCGTGCAGGAAGCAGACCTTGTCGGCGACCTCCTTGGCGAAGCTCATCTCGTGGGTCGCCATCATGATCGTCATGCCCTCGACGGCGAGCTCGCGCACGATCGTCAGCACCTCGCCGACGAGTGCGGGATCGAGCGCCGAGGTGATCTCGTCGAGCAGCATCAGGCGCGGTTCCATTGCCAGCGCGCGCACGATCGCGACGCGCTGCTGCTGACCGCCCGAGAGGCGGTCCGGGTACTCCTTCGCCTTGGTGTCGAGGCCGATCCGCTGGAGCAGGCGCATCGCCTTGTCGTCTGCGTCGCGACGACCGATGCCGAGCACCTTGCGCGGCGCGAGCGTGATGTTCTCGACGACGGTCATGTGCGGGAAGAGGTTGAAGCTCTGGAAGACGATCCCGACGTCGCACCGCAATGAATCGACGTCGATGCCCGGGCCGCTGACCCGGTCGCCGTCGAGGCGGATCACGCCCTGATCGATCGTCTCCAGTGCGTTGATGCAGCGAAGCAGGGTGCTCTTGCCGCTGCCCGATGCGCCGATCAGCGCGACGACCTGGTGCAGCTCCACTTCGAGCTCGATGCCGTTGAGCACCTGCGTCTGCCCGTAGTGCTTGTGGACCTCGTCGATCTCCAGGAAGGCCATCGTCACTGCCCCGCCAGCAGGCGCTTCTGACGCCGCAGGATGTAGTCGAGGTAGCGGGTGAACGGGATCGTCACGGCGAGGAACAGCAGCGCCGCCATCGAGTACGCCGTCAGCGAACCGGCTGCGTTGTTGGCGAAACGAGCCCGGTTGAGGACGTCGAGCACGCCGATCACGCTGATCAGCGCGGTGTCCTTCTGCAGGCCGATGAAGTCGTTGAGCACCGGCGGTCCGATGCGCCGCAACGCCTGCGGGACGACGACGTGGCGCAACGTCTGGAAGTAGCTCAGCCCGAGCGAGCGCGCCGCCGCGGCCTGGCTCCAGTGCACCGACTCGATGCCCGCCCGGTACACCTCGCTGACGTACGCGCCGTAGGTGAGGCTCAGCGCGAGCACGCACATCTGGATGTCCGAGAAGTCGCGCACGATCGGGACCCTCGCCTGCGGGAGCCCGAGCCCGATCAGCAGGATCACTAACAGGCTGGGGATCCCACGGAACACGTCCACGTACGCCGTCGCCAACCAACGCACCGGCGCGCACGCTCGCCCGGGCAGGAGCCGCACGACCGCGACCAAGAGCGCCCAGACGAGCACGATGGTCTCGGCGTAGGCGAACACTTGGACGTTGATCCAGAAGCCCTTGAGCAGGCTGTGCCACGTGTCCCCGCTCCAGAGCAGCTTGCTGGAGAAGAACGCCTTGCGCACCCCGCCGGAGTTCGCCTGCACCAGCCACACCAGGAAGGCCACGGTGTACACGGACAGGCCGACGCCGACCGAGATCCACGCCCAGTCGCGTGCCCGTTGGCCGGCGAGGCGCGCTTGCTCCAGCTCCTGCTTGCGCACGAGCGACGACGCGCGCAGCGAGTGCAGGAGGGCCGGGATGCCCGTCGGCGGGAACAGCAGCGAAGTGACCGCAGCCGTCCGGTAGGTGAGCACCCGTCCGGCCCGGCGGCGGTTGCCGGCAGACCGGACGAGCAGGAGCTCGCTCGCGTCTCCCACGTCACTCACCGCGTCGCCGTCGACATCACGTCGTCGGCGGAGTCGTCGCGCTGCCACCTGCCGGCACCGGCACGTCGATGAACGGCACCTTGGTCGGGTCGCCGCCGAGGTACTTGGCGATCAGCGCCGTGACGGTGCCGTCGTCGAGCAAGCCCTGGAGGATCGGATCGAGGATCGCCTTCTTGCCGTTGTCCTTGCCGTAGATCGCGCCGTACTCCTCGCCCGTCTTGAACTGGCCGACGACCTCGAGGGCACCGTTCGACTGCGCGGCCTGGCCGAGGTTGATCGGCGTGTCGATGACGACCCCGTCCACCGTGCCGGCGTTCAGCGCGGCATAGGCCGTGGACAGGTCGGGGAACGACTTGACGCCGTCGACCGTCCAGCCGGGCACCTCGCCCGAGGCGAGGTAGTACTCCGCCGTCGTCGAGGCCTGCACGCCGAGCTTCAGCTTCCGGACGTCGTCCCATGACGACACCTTCGTGCCCTTCTTCACGAGCAGCCCCTGGTCGCTCTTGAAGTAGCCGACCGAGAAGTCGACGACCTTGGCCCGCTCGTCGGTGATCGTCACCTGCGACAGGGAGATGTCGTAGCTCGTCGGATCGACCTGGCCGGCGACGATCGTGTCGAAGTTCTCGTTGCGGAACTGCATCGTCAGGCCGCACTTGGCCGCGATGTCGGTGGCGAGGTCGTACTCGATGCCGCTCTTGACCTTGTCCGGATCGACCTCGGCGGCGGTGGTGCCCCAGAAGTTCGGTCCGGGCAGGCTGGTCACGACGCTGAGGACGCCGGCCTTCACCGGCTTGCAGTCGACGGTGCCGGCCGCCGTCGGAGTCGTCGTCGACGATTCCTTCGCGTCGTCCCCGCATGCGCTGACCAGGAGGCCAATGGCAGCCAGACCGACGAACAGTTGCTTCGATCGCATGGTTCTCCCCGTTGGGTGGGCGGTGTCGTTCCGCCCGAGGCGACCGAAGCTACCCCAGGTCAAATGGGGTCTCCTGCGCCGGACGAGAAGGGTGTGTGAACATCGTTCGCCCGTCGCGCCGCGGCCGCCGGACTCCGCGAGCGGGCCATCACGGGTAGCGTCCAGCGGATGAGCGAGACGGCCGTCCTCGATCTGCCGGCGCTCGATCGTCCGTCGCCACGGCTCCGGCTGGCGATGCTCGTCGCTGCCGGCCTCCTCTACGCGAGCGGCACGTTCGGCTCGAACATCGCGTTCGCGTGGATGAAGACACGCCCGGCGGTGGTGCTCGCGCTGTCGTCGCGCAACCGC
>JAODBQ010000583.1 GCA_025464045.1 Ilumatobacteraceae bacterium | reverse complement strand
CGCGCTAAGTTACTTGCCCCGGAAATAGTGGGTGCTGTGGGTGGTCGTGAACCGGGTCGAGTGGGTCGGGGCGGGGTCTGTCCGCCAGGTGGCCTCGGGTTCGTTGGAGGAGTTGGAGTGCGACCGCGTCGAACCCATCCTTGGTTGATCTGGCGCTTTGTTCGACCATTTCGGATGTTCATTGTCGGAGATTGTTGATCTTGACGAGGTTGTGGGCGAATACCGCGTGGGCGCACCAGGTGCGAGCACCGCGGTGACCGCGCAGTCGGGTGCGTCGCCATGCCCAGTCGCGTTTGAGATGCGAGATTCGTCCTTCGCAGCCGGTCCGCCACTTCACGGCAGCGACGAAGCTGTCGGCGTGTTCGATCGCGGTGCGCGCCTGGGATGGCTTGCCGGTGCGCGGGATGACGACGGTTGCGACACAGGCGCTTGGTCAGGTCCGCTTCGATGGCTGTGTCCCAGTACCCGCGGTCGGCGGTCAGCATCGTCGGGGCGACCCCGAACAGCGTCCGGACACGCGAGATCGCCGGTCGCAATAGAGCGGTGTCGGACGGGTTGCCGATGCGAACGCTGTGATCGAGCACGATCCCGTCGGTGTTGTCGACGACCTGGGCCTTGAAGCCGAACTCGACAGGTTGCCGAGCCGTCCTTTGCGGATCGGGCGGGCGTCGGGTTCGTGCAACGACACCAGTCGGGTCGCGCCGTCGGGCTGCTCGCCGTTGACGCGGTAGCGAGCCTGCTCGATGACTCGTTGAGTGCGCTCGACGAGCACCGTCAAGTCGTCGAGCATTCGGCGCACCTTGCGCCGGCGAGCCTTGAGACGTAAGGCAACCGTGGCCTCGGCGACCGAGGCCTCGGCGAGGTCGGCGAGCATTCCGGTGATCGCCAACACCTCCGCCTTGGCGTCGTCGGTGCGGCGGTGCAGCCACGCCCCGATCGAATGCTGATGCGCTCCGGCTGCGCCGCCGCGGTCGGTGAAGTCGATCTTTACGCCGACGGCGCGTAGCCGGTGCAGGCGCGACGCGATCCGCCACGTCGCCGCGGTGGGTTGTCGGGAACGGGGTGCTTCAGGCGGACCTCGCTGCGTTGTGCCAGGTCGTTATGAACGGTTGGCGTGGAGAACCGACGGGGCGATACGTGTCGGGGACCGCACCGTCGTGCACGCACCACAACCCGCGAATTGGACGTGGGTCGACCCGCCAGAGCAGGTTGCGTTCCACGCTCGGGGAACCGTGTCACCCGAGCCGCTTGGGACGGTGGGGTTCTTCGTCGTGCCCAGGGCGGATCCCAACTGCTGATGTCGATCACGACATCAGCGTGACCAGTTGGTCGAGGGCGGCTCCCCAGCCTTCGGCGAAGCCCATGTCGGAGTGCTGCTTGCAGGCGTCCTCGTCGGCGTGCATCGCGATCGCTCGGTAGTGGGTGCCGCCGTCGGGCGACGCCTCGATCTCGACCCGTGCGGTGAAGCCGAGGTCGCCGGCGCCGTTGCTGGGGGCGACCGGGCGGAAGTCCTCGGTCATCACGCTGGTGAACACGAGCAGTCGGTTCGGTTCCACCTGGAGGTAGCAGCCGGCGTTCGGGTACAGCTCGCCGTCAGGAGACTCCATCGTCGTGACGCAGCGACCACCCGGCCGGAGGTCGAGATCCGCGGCGACCGTCTTCCACGGTGCGGGTGTGAACCACTGCATCAACAGCTCCGGTTGGGTCCACGCCGCCCAGACGCGCTCGGGCGCGACCGGGATCGTGCGCTCGAGCACGAGGTCGAGGGCGGGGTTGGGGGTGAAGTGGTTCATCGTGCTCCTTTGGAAGTGGTCGGGACGTCGCCCGATTGTCTGGTCATCTGGTTGGTGGTGATCATCAGCTGGTCGAGCTGGTCGAGCCTGCGTTCCCAGTGGTTGCGGAACTCGGCCAGCCACGCCGACGCGAGCTGCAACGAGGTGGGGGCGAGCTGGTAGGTGCGGGTCCGTCCGTGTTTGTGCGATGTCACGATCGCTGCCCGCTCCAGTACGCCCATGTGTTGCATGAACGACGGAAGTGCCATCGCGAACGGCTTTGCCAGCTCGCTCGCCGACGCCGGGGTGACGCTCAAACGCTCGACGACCGCGAGGCGAGTCGGGTCTGAGAGTGCGTGAAAGATGTCCGGCAGCGCGGGATCGGCTGGGTGACGCTGAGGCATGTACCTAACTATACCGGTCGCGCGATGCTGAGGTCAACACCTAACTTTAACTCTCGACGCCCCTCGTATGCTCGAACCCGGGAGACGGCGGAGCCGCGTGCCGCCCTCGATCGCCGAGGTGCGCGATGGCAGGATACGGCTCGCTTGGCCAGAGGCAGACTCGACCAGTGGATCGCGCGCTCACCGACAGCGCTCGGCGCTCGCTCGTCGCGCTCGCCGACGGACTCGCTGCCGATCCCGAAAGTGGCACCAGAGTCCTCCACACACTGGTCGAGCTGTGCAGCGACTCATCGGTGCGTCACGACGGGTCACCGACAACTGGCGTCGCTGCCGAGCATCGCCTGGACCCGTCGGTGCCCGGCGCGTGGACGGTGTCTCGGGCGCTCAGCGCCGACGGCCGAACCTGACGGGTTGCTCGAGTTGACCTGCTGACCTGCGGGCGTCCGGATAAACCGGGTTGTCAGGTTCCTGGTGTGGGCACGACAGTGAGTGGCAGGTTCTCCGGTTCGAGGCCGAGGATCATGATCTGCTTGCCATATCCGATGAACGTGCCCATCGCGTAGGTCAACTCGACGATTTCGGCCTGGCTGAAGTGCAGACGCATCCGGTCCTCCAGTTCGGGGTCTGCGATGTGTCCACCGGCAAGGAGCATGTCGGCCCAGGCGAGCGCGACCTGGAGCCGCTCGGGGAGGTCGGCGCGCGCCACGCCGTCGAGTTGGGCGATGTGTTCTTCGGTGAGACCGGCCTCACGGGCCAGGTCGAAACGGACCTGTTGTCAAAGACCGCACCCGCTGGCGAACGCGTTGCGCAGCCGCATCGCCTCCTTGACGTCCATCCCGACGACGCCTCCGCCCAGCAGCGTCGCGTACATCGCATCGAACGCGTCCATCACTGCCGGCGCGTGCCGACGGACCGTGACGATGTTGGCCGGAGCGCCCGGCACGGCTGACGGCAGTCGGGGTGTCGTGGACATCAGCTCATCCTGTCTTCGCCGCGACGTGCAGCGCGTTGTCGAGGCGATGCTGGTTGTCCCACGCGATCAGCGCGGTCGTGAACGTCACGACGCCCTCCGCCGTGAGGATGTCGGTCAGCTCGTTCACGTCATCGTCGGAGATCGCGTTGTGGTCGATCAGGAAGTGCTCGACGAACGCGATGCACACCCGCTCCTCCTGCGAGAACGACGGATCGCTCGGCCACTGCGCAAGCCGCCCGATCCGATCCTCGGTGAGACCTGCATCCAGCGCCGCCGGAGTTCGTTCCCACAACGCGGCGGTGCTGTCGAGCAGCGTCGCCATGCGCAGGCGTCTCAGTTCGAGCGTCACCGGGCTGACCGGCCCCGCCCAGATCGTTGCGAGCAGCCGCCGGTGGGCGGCGGCGAGCTCCGGCCGAACGCCGAGCACCTCGGCCCGCCGTCGCGCAACGACATCACCAGGCGAGTTGATGTGCATCAGGTCTGGATGGGCGGGTAGTAGTGCTCGGCCCCGAAACCGCGGACCTCGCTGAGCCAATCGGTCTCGTACGGCCACTCGTCCTCACGACCGGGGAGCGGACCCTGCAGATACCGAGCGAAGTCGCCACCGTCGGGCACCGCGAGCGACCACGCCTGGCGCTTCGCGGTGAAGTTCATCGGATCGAGACGATGGGCCTCGCGCCAATGCCGTTCGGCCCCCCGCTGGTCGCCGCGCGCCCACAGCGCGGCACCGAGCTCGAGGTGCGCCTGCCCCTCGGCGTTGCCGCTGTCGCGCGGCCGTGACCGCTCCACGACCTCGTTCGGGTCGAGGGCGTATCGGCTCTCGGCGCCGTGCTCGGCCCAGTCACGCAACATCTCGAGATAACGACCGTCGACCTGAATCCGCGACGCCTCGTCCAGCACCTCGTTCATGCGACCGGGCAGGCCCTCGATCGGCTGGAACGGGCGCGCATCGCTGGGTGGATGCGGACTGGCTTGTTCCACCGGGCGGGTGATCACGCCGTGCTCGTCGATCCACACACCGTTGGGGATGTTGATCACTCCGAACAGCTCCGACATCCGGTGGGTGGTGTCGACCAGCGACGGGTGCTCCGGATGCGCCGCCTCGATGAACGGCCGGCACGCCTCGGCTCCGGCGGCATCGATCCCGACGGTCACGATCTCGATGCCCCGCGGGTGGAGCTCGGTCCGCAACGCCTGCCACACGGGCAGGTCACGGGAACAGCCTCAATAGGGCGCCCACGAGACGATCACGACCTTCTGTCCGCGCAGCGACGACAAGCGGAACTCGTTGCCGTCGACATCCGGCAGCACGAGCTCGGGAGCCTCCGCCGACGCCAACGCGTGACCGCTCAACGTCTCCGGCCCCAGCGCCCACAGACCGGCCTCGGCGTCCTCCACCACCGGCATGCCCAGCCGCTGCGCGACGGCGACGACGTCGACGACGCCGTCGCGGATCGCTTCAGCAGGCAGTGGCACGCACACCTCACCGCGGCACGCGCCCTGAGGCTTGAGCGCCCAACCGCTGCCCGCTTCGAACTCGTCGACCGACACTCGCAGTTGCTCCAGCAGCATGGCCCGATGCTCGCACACCCCAGCACACCGACGCGGACGCAGCATCGACGGGTGGCGCCGAGTTCGTGTGCTGTCGCGTTCCACCGCGACAATGTGGCCATGGAGTTCTTGGACCCTCGTGGGCAGTCGGTGACGCCGGTCGAGCCGTACCGGGGTCGGACACCGCTGGTCGCAGGCGACACCGTCGGCCTGTTCGCCAACGGCTTCCCGGATTCCGTGGCGTTCCTCCAGCACATCGGCACGGCGCTGCAACAGGCCCTCCCGGGCATCGGCGTGAAGCTGTGGAACAAGGGCAACGCGAGCGCGCTCGCCAGCCGGCAGCACCTCGGCGAGATCCAGGCCGAGTGCACCGCCGTCGTCGCCGCCTACGGTCATTGAGGCAGCTGCACCTCCGGCACCGTGCGTGACGGCATCGAACTGGCCCGACGGGATCGCGCCGTGGTCGCGCTGGTGAGCGAACCGTTCTGGCAGCAGGGCGACCTCATCGCGATGTCCAACGGCATGCCCGACGTGCCGCGGCTGCGCTTGCCGCACCCGGTTGCAGGCAGCGGCACCGCAGCGATGATCGCGCTCGCGGCGAAGCTCACCCCGCGCATCATCGCCGTGCTCCGCGGCGAGCAGCCCGCCGACAACGAGCCGGTCGGCGCGCCTTCGACATGAGCACGCTGACTGCCGTCGACGAGGCCGACGCGCTCGAGCAGCTGCACCGTCTCGGCTGCACGGACGGCCTCCCCGTCGTCATCCCGACGCCGGAACGGGTCGCTCGATGCGTGCTCGCCACCGGCGCCGACCCGACGACCAGCCTCGGTGTGATGGGACCGCTCAGCGCGCTGACCACGATCGAGCGGGTCGCGACGAACGCCGTCATGGCGGGCTGCGATCCCGATCACATGCCGATCGTCGTTGCCACCCTGCGCGCGCTGCTCCGTCCGGAGTACGACCTGTCCGAGGCGCAGAGCACGACCCACTCGACGGCACCGCTCATCGTCGTCAGCGGTCCGCTCGCCTCGGCCTGCGGCATCGCCGGCGGCTTCGGCGCACTCGGCCCGGGCCATCGCGCCAACGCCACGATCGGCCGCGCCGTGCGCCTGTGCCTGATCAACATCGGCGGCGCCAGGCCCGGCGCCTCCGACATGGCGTTGCTCGGCCAGCCCGGCAAGTTCACGATGTGCATCACCGAGAACAGCGCCGAGTCACCATGGGAACCGTGCTCGGTCGCCGCCGGCTTCGATCCGTTCGAGTCCGTCGTCACCGTCATCGGCGTCGAGGGCCCGCACTCGGTCGTGTTCGTCGATGACGCCGACGACCCGGACTCGGCGCTGCGCCTCTTGCGCGTGCTGGCGAGGGCGATCGCCAACCCGGGCTCGAACAACGCGTTCATGCGGACCGGTTCGGTCGCCGTGGCGATCAACCCCGACCACGCCGCAGTGCTCGCCCGCGCAGGGCTTGGTCGGGCCGATGTGCAACGCGAGCTCCACCGTCTCGCCACCAATCTTCGCGGCGACCTCCGCGAGCTCAACCCTGCGTTCGCCGGCTCCGGCGACGCTGGCGACGAGCTCCACGCGCTCCCATCGCCAGATCACGTGCTCGTCCTCGTCGCCGGCGGCGGCGGGCTGTACTCCACCGTGTTCCCATCGTGGTCGGCAGGCGCGCACCTCAACCCGATCCTCCACGAGCGCATCGAGGCCGATCAGGCCTGCGAGGTTCCCGCCTCGGGCTGAACGGCACCACCGCTGGAGTCGGTCATGCATGCGCGGTAGGTTCGCCGGATGCTGCTCGATTCGTTGACGGTCGACCCTCGTGAGTTCGAGACGCGCACGGGTTGGCAGGCCAAGCCCGAGGGGTTGTGCAAGGGCGATCGGTGCGTGCCGATGCCGTCCGGGACCGGCGGTGCGTTGGATGTCGAGATGGTCGCCCAGCGGCTGGGCATGCCGTTGCTCCACGATGAGGTCACCGGTGTCTGGGTCCTCGGGCCCGAGGGCGGAGGGCGGGCGTTGACCACCGCGGTCGCTCCCGACTTGCAGCTCCCCGACGTGCACGGCGAGACGTTCTCGCTGTCGTCGCTGCGCGGGCGCAAGGTGCTGATCGCCTCGTGGGCCAGCTATTGAGGCTGCCGTCTCGACCTGCCCGGGTGGCAGGCGTTCCGCAGTGAGCTGTACCCGAAGGGGCTGGAGATCGTCACCGTCGCGCTCGACACCGCCGGCATCGAGGCCGCTCGTCCATGGATCGAAGCAGCCCGCGCCGAACACCCGTCGCTGATCGACCAGGCCCACATCACGGACGAGCTGTTCGGGTTCGTCAACGTCCCCAACGGGGTCTGGATCGACGAGGACGGCATGCTCGTCCGACCATCGGAACCGGCCTGGCCGCCGCGTGAGACGAACGACAAGAAGTACGCCGACGTTCCAGCGGACACGCCACAGCGGATGAAGGACATGCTCGCCCAGGCCCGCAAGATCGCCACCGACCCCCAGGGATACGTGGCGGCCGTGCGCGACTGGGTCGAGCACGGCGCCGACAGCCGGTTCGCGATGTCGCCCGATGAGGTCGTCGAGCGATCACAGCCACGTCCGCCAGAGCACGCCCGGGCCGCAGCAGCGTTCGAGCTCGGACAGCACCTGTGGCGCACCGGCCACCGCGACGACGCCCCGACCTGGTTCCGCGAAGCCCACCGTCTGCACCCCGAGAACTGGACCTACAAGCGCCAGGCGTGGGCGTTCGCCGACCCACTCCAAGGACCCACCGACCTCTACGACAGCGACTGGCTGAGCGACATCAAGGCGATCGGTGCCGAGAACTACTACCCCCACGACCCATGGTGACGTGGGTGTCGATACTTCGAACGAAAATGGAGCCTGCGTCATGATCCTTGACGACCTCGACATCGGTGCTGACTCGTTCGCCACCGGCACTGGCTGGGCGATCAAGCCCGAGGGTGCGTGCAAGGGCGAGATCTGTGTGCCGTTGTCGCGCGACCGCGGCTTCGATCTCGTCGACACGGCGCGGCGCCTCGGCATGGCGCTGGTCAACGACGAGGCGCACGGCGTGTGGGCGCTCGGCCCGGAGTCGCTCACCGGCCGGACGCTGGTGTCGGCCGAGGCGCCCGACGTCGTGCTGCAGGACATGGACGGCAACGACTTCCGCCTCGCCTCGCTGCGCGGTCAGAAGGTCGTGATCGTCTCCTGGGCGCCCTATTGAGGCTGTCGTTACGACCTGCCCGGGTGGCAGGCATTGCGCACGGAATTGCATTCGCTCGGCCTCGAGGTGGTCACGGTGTCGATGGACATGGACGGCGCCGAGTCGGCGCGCCAGTGGGTCGAAGAGGCGGGCGCTGAGCACCCGTCGCTCGTCGACACCGAGCACCAGCTGGACGCGTTGTTCGGGGTGGTCAACGTCCCGAACGTGATCTGGATCGACGAGGACGGGATCATCGTCCGGCCGCCGGAGCCGGGCTGGGCGGCACCGGTGCAGTATCCGGAGTGGCTGTCGTCGCGGTTGGAGGAGCAGGTTCGCAAGGCGCGCGAGGACGCCGAGGCCGAAGGGCGTGAACCGGTCGACCCGCGCCGCACGATGGGCGGCGGCCAGGACCGCGACTCCTACGCCGACGCCGTGCGCGACTGGGTGCACCACGGTGCGGCGAGCCGGTTCGCGATGACACCCGCCGAGGTGATCGAGGCGTCGCAGCCACGCGACCCGCACCGCTCGGAGGCGGCTGCCCGATTCGATCTCGGCCGCTACCTGTGGGAGGCCGGCGATCACACGGCGGCGATCGAGCAGTGGAAGCTGTGCCACGAGTTGCAGCCCGACAACTGGACCTACAAACGCCAAGCGTGGTCTTTGGTGGGCAACGAACAGCTGGGCGGCGGCGTCGCCGGCCGCTTCAACCAGGGCCCACTCCCCGGCCACGAAGCCGAGTGGCCGTTCCCCAGCAGCTTCCGCGACGACGTCGCCGCCCTCGAAGCCGGCCAGTACTACCCGAAGACGATGTAGCCCGTCGCGGGCGCGACGGGGTCTGAAACGTGTCTTGTAATCATGAGGTGGCGAGTTCG
>JAODBQ010000552.1 GCA_025464045.1 Ilumatobacteraceae bacterium | reverse complement strand
ATCCACGACGCGATGAGCGGCGATCACACCCTGTTCACGACCGCCGAGGGCATCGAGCGGCTGTGGGAGCTGTCGATGCCGCTGCTCAACTCGCCGCCGCCGGTGCGCTCCTACCCTCCGGGGTCGTGGGGGCCGAACGCGATCCATCAACTCGTTGCGCCACATGCCTGGCGACTGCCGTTCGAGCGGGCGTGGCGCGATGCGCGCACGGAATGACGGCGCTTGTCGCCCTCGTCGACGCATCGCGAGCGGCAACCGCCACCAGCAAGCGACTCGCCAAGGTCGCCGCCCTCGCTGACGCGCTCGGCTCGCTCGATCCGGACGAGATCGTGCCGGCGGTCGGGCTGCTGGTCGGCGCCCCGCGCCAGGGCAGGCTCGGGGTCGGCTGGGCCACGCTCGCCGACCGTCGACCGACGCCTGCGGACCAGCCGACGCTCACCGTCCTCGACGTCGACCGTGCCTTCGCGCATCTCGCCGCCGCGCAGGGCAGCGGCTCGCAGCGCGAGCGCGGCGCGGTGCTGGAGGACCTGTTCGCGCGCTCGACGCGCGACGAGCAGGATCACCTCTACCGGGTCATCATCGGCGAGCTCCGCCAGGGTGCGAACGAGGGGGTGCTCACCGACGCGGTGGCGAAGGCCGCCGGCCGGCCGGTGGCCGAGGTGCGGCGCGCGGCGATGCTGCTCGGCGACCTCGGCGCGGCCGCGCGCGTCGCGCTCACCGGGGGCGATCTCGACGTCGGGCTGACCCCGCTCGTCGGGGTGCAGCCGATGCTCGCCGCGACGGCGCGGACGGTCACCGATGCGCTCGCGCTGACCGGGCCGGCCAGCGTGGAATGGAAGCTCGACGGGGCGCGCATCCAGGTGCACCGCTCCGGCGACGACGTGCGCGTGTTCACCCGCAGCCTGCACGAGATCGGGGCGCGGGTGCCCGACATCGTCACCGCCGCGCTCGCCGTCCCGGTTGAACGGTTCGTCGTCGAC
Organism: Ilumatobacteraceae bacterium; assembly: GCA_025464045.1. Taxonomy (GTDB): domain Bacteria; phylum Actinomycetota; class Acidimicrobiia; order Acidimicrobiales; family Ilumatobacteraceae; genus JAODBQ01. The sequence continues at coordinate 6,021 of JAODBQ010000552.1, read as the reverse complement.
GGCGAGTCGCTCGGGCTCGACCTCGACGGCAACCCGCTCAAGTTCCAGGACACGATGACGGCGAGCACCGCGCTGCGCCCGTTCTTCTTCGACGTGCTGCACGTCGGCGGCGAGTCGTTGATCGACCGGCCGCTCGCCGAGCGCAAGGCGGCGCTCGCGGAGCTCGTCCCATCACCGCTGCGCCTGCCGACGCTCGACACCGGCGACTCCGAGGCGGCGGAGGTGTTCGCCCAGACCGCGTTGGACGCGGGTCACGAAGGCGTGATGGTCAAGGCCCTCGACTCGCCCTACCAGGCCGGCCGGCGCGGTGCCACGTGGCGCAAGGTCAAGCCGGTGCACACGCTCGACCTCGTCGTGCTCGCCGCGGAGTGGGGCCACGGTCGCCGACGCGGGTGGCTGAGCAACCTCCACCTCGGCGCGCGGGGCCCGGACAGCACCTTCGTGATGGTCGGCAAGACGTTCAAGGGGATGACTGACCAGTTGCTGACGTGGCAGACCGCGGAGCTGCAACGGCTGGCGATCGGCGACGAGGCGGGGCCGGCCGCGCACGTGGTGCACGTTCGCCCAGAGCGCGTCGTCGAGATCGCGCTCGACGGCGTCCAGCGCTCGACCCGGTACCCGGGCGGCGTCGCCCTGCGCTTCGCGCGCGTTCGCCGGTACCGCGACGACAAGACGCCGGCGGAGGCCGACACGATCGACCGGGTCCGCGCCCTGCTCTGACGTCGCTGTCACACCTGCCGCATCGACGCGACGGTGGACGCGTTGGATGTGATGATGTCGCCGTGACCTTGCGGGTGATGACGTGGAACCTGTGGTGGCGGTTCGGCCCGTGGGAGGAGCGCCAGGCGCCGATTGCGGCCGTGGTGGCCGAGCAGGATCCGGACATCCTGCTGCTCCAGGAGGTCTGGGGAGCGGACGGCTCCTCTGCAGCCCACGTGCTCGCCGACGCGGTCGGCGGCTACGTCGCGCTGAGCGAGGACACGTCACCCGCGGGCGGCGTCGGGTTCCACAACGCGATCATCAGCCGGTGGCCGCTCGTCGACGTCGCGAGCCACGCGCTGCCGGACGGGCGCGGCGATCCGAGCCATCGCCGGGTGCTCGCCGCGACGTCGCTGACGCCGTGGGGCCCGTGGCCGGTGCTGACGACGCACCTCGAGTACCGGTTCCACCAGTCCGCCGTTCGCACCGCCCAGGCGACGCGGATGCTCGCGGTCGTGGCGGAGCGCCGCGGCACGCCCGAGACCGACCTCCCGCCGATCATCGGCGGCGACTTCAACGCGGTGCCCGACAGCGACGAGATCCGGATGCTCACCGGACGAGGGCCTGGCCCGATCGACGGTCTCGTGCTGAGCGACAGCTGGGAGCACGCCGGCGACGGTCCGGGAGCCACGTGGCGCAGCGACAACCCGTACCAGGAGGGGACCACGTGGCCGAACCGACGCCTCGACTACGTCTTCGTCAGTTGGCCGCGGCCGAAGCCGGTGGGGAACCCGGTGAGCGTCCACCTCGCCGGCGACCATCCCGTCGACGGGGTCTGGCCGAGCGATCACGCGGCGGTCGTCGCTGACCTGGTGACGCCCGACCTCGCCGCGCTCTGACCCGGCTCCGCGCGCGTCGGACGACGTCGCCGGGAGGGGCACAGGGCTGCCGCGGGGTGCTGCGGATAGGGTCGCTGCCTCATGGCGACACTGCGCTTCAGCTTCGGCACGATGGGCTCGGGCAAGAGCACGATGGCGTTGCAGATCCACCACAACCTGGCCAGCCGCGAGCTCTACGGCTTGCTGCTGACGATGCTCGACCGCGAGGGTTCGCAGGTCACCAGCCGGCTCGGTGTGGCCGCCGAGGCCGTCGACGTCAGCGGCGGGCTGGACCTGTACAAGCTCGCCGTCGACCACTGGCCGCTGCACTACCTGGTGTGCGACGAGGCGCAGTTCTACACGGCGGCGCAGTGCGACCAGCTCGCCAGGGCCGTCGACGATCTCGGTGTCGACGTGTTCGCGTTCGGCTTGATCACCGACTTCCGCGGGGAGCTGTTCGAGGGCACGAAGCGGATGCTGGAGATCGCCGACGAGCGGGTGCCGATGCAGGTCGAGGCACGCTGCTGGTGCGGGGGGCGGGCCACGCACAACGCGCGCGTCGTGAACGGCGAGATCACCTACGAGGGCGAGACCGTGGTGGTCGGCGACACCGACGACTTCATCGCCGCACCGTTGTTCGGCGACGCGGTGCGCTACGAGCTGCTCTGTCGGCCGCACTTCCGCAGCGGCGAGCTCGGCTCCTGATCGCACGCGTCACCGGCGTCCGGTACGGCAACGGCGGCCAGCGGCTCGACCGGCTGCTGGTTGCGTCCGGTTGCGGATTCCGGCGCCGAACCGCGGAGCGCGACCAGGAGGCCGGCGACGTCAGTTCGAGCCGGCAGCGGCGATGGTGGCGATGATGATGACGATCACCGCGAGGCCGAGCAGGCAGGTCGCGATGATCCCGCAGATCCGACCGGCGTTGATGGCGCCCCGGTTGGTGTAGGTCGTCGTCGGATCGGAGTCGATCTCGCGCAGCGCCTTCTGGCCCATCGACCAGGCGAACGGGCCGAGGATGCTGCAGATCACCAGGCTGAGGATGCCGAGCACGAGGATCGTGGTGCCCTGGGGGTGCTCGCGGAAGTTGCCGCCGCCACCGTAGGGGTTGTACGGCGGGTAACCGGCCGGCGGTTGCCCGGGGGCCGGGTACGGTCCGCCAGGGGGGCCCTGCGGTGGCGGCGGGGGGCCTCCCCAGCCAGGAGGCGGTGCATCCGACATGACCGAATGGTAGGTGATCGTCGAGCCCGGTACCGGGACCACCACCGACCGCCCCAATCGCTGTGGCGGAAAGCCCGCGCCCCGGCGTAACATCTCGTTCACCGTTCGGGCCAGCGTCGTCCCGTGCGCCACCCAGCCGATCCAGAGGTCCCAACCGGGGCTCCGACTTCGTGGAAGCAGAACACGATGCACACCTCCTTCAACGCGGACCTCCCCGCGCCCTCTGGGCTCTACGACCCGCGCTTCGAACACGACGCCTGTGGTGTCTCGTTCGTCGCCAACATCCACGGTCTGCGCAGCCACGACCTGGTCACGCTGGGCGTCGGCGCGCTCTGCAACATGGAGCACCGCGGCGCGACCGGCGCCGAGGCGGAGACGGGCGACGGTGCGGGGATCCTCATCCAGGTGCCGCACCGCTTCCTGAGCCAGGTCGCCGGCGTCGAGCTGCCGGCAGCGGGCGCCTACGCGGTCGGCATGGCGTTCCTGCCACCGAACCCGGTCAACGCCGAGAAGGCACAAGCCGCGATCGAGGCGATCGTCGCCGACGAGCAGTTGCGCGTGCTCGCTTGGCGCGACGTGCCGGTCGATCCTTCCTGCCTGGGCGCGAGCGCGCGTGCCGTGATGCCGAGCTTCTGTCAGCTGTTCATCGACGATCCGGACGGCGCCACGGGGATCGATCTCGACCGCAAGGTGTTCGTCGTCCGCAAGCGGATCGAGCACGAGCTCGACCAGGAGCAGCAGACCTACTTCCCGTCACTCGGCTCGCGGACGTTGATCTACAAGGGGATGCTGACCACGCCGCAGCTGGCGGTGTTCTTCCCGGACCTCGTCGACGCGCGCGTCGAATCCGCGATCGCGCTGGTCCACAGTCGGTTCAGCACGAACACGTTCCCGTCGTGGCCGCTGGCCCACCCGTACCGCTACATCGCCCACAACGGCGAGATCAACACGGTGCAGGGCAACCGCAACTGGATGCACACCCGCGAGTCGCTGCTCGCCAGCGGTCTGCTCACCGGTCTCGAGCGCGCGTTCCCGATCTGCACGCCGGGCGGCAGCGACTCGGCCTCGTTCGACGAGGTGCTCGAACTGCTCCACCTCGGGGGCCGGTCGCTGCCCCACGCGATGATGATGATGATCCCCGAGGCGTGGGAGAACCACGCCACGATGGACGTCACCAAGCGTGCGTTCTACCGCTTCCACGCCTCGCTGATGGAGCCCTGGGACGGCCCGGCCTGCGTCGCGTTCACCGACGGCACGCTGATCGGCGTCGTGCTCGACCGCAACGGCCTGCGCCCGAGCCGGTACTGGGTCACCGACGAGGGCGTCGTGATCATGGCCAGCGAGGTCGGCGTCGTCGACGTCGACCAGGCGAAGGTCGTGCGCAAGGGTCGGCTCCAGCCGGGCCGGATGTTCCTCATCGACACGGCCGAAGGTCGCATCGTCGAGGACGACGAGCTCAAGCGCACGCTCGCCGAGGCGCAGCCGTACGAGCAGTGGCTGGACAGCGGCATCGTCAAGCTCGCCGACCTGCCGGATCACGAGCACATCGTCTACAGCCACTCCAGCGTGCTGCGCCGCCAGCAGGTGTTCGGGTACACGCACGAGGAGATGAAGATCCTCATTGCGCCGATGGCCAAGGCCGGCGCCGAGCCGATCGGTTCGATGGGCACCGACACACCGATCGCCGTGCTCAGCGATCGCCCACGGCTGCTGTTCGACTACTTCCAGCAGCTGTTCGCGCAGGTCACCAACCCGCCGCTGGACGCGATCCGCGAAGAGGTGGTGACGTCGGTGGGCTCCACCGTCGGGCCGGAGGCGAACCTCCTCGATCCAGGGCCGGAGAGCTGTCGCCAGCTGGTGCTCCCGTTCCCGATCATCGACAACGACGAGCTGGCCAAGATCGTCCACATCAACGACCTCGATCTCGACCTCGAAGACGACGGGCCCGATGCACCGTTCGCCCACCTCGCCGCGGTCGTCATCAGCGGTCTCTACCGAGTGGCCGGCGGTGGGCTGGCGTTGCGCCGCGCGCTCGACGCGATCCGCCACGAGATCAGCCGGGCGATCGACGACGGCGCACGGATCATCGTGCTCAGCGACCGCAACAGCGACGAGGTGTACGCGCCGATCCCCAGCCTGCTGCTCACCGCGGCTGTGCACCACCACCTGATCCGCGAGAAGCTGCGCACCAAGGTCGGGCTGATCGTCGAAGCGGGTGACGCCCGCGAGGTGCACCACATGGCGCTGCTGATCGGCTTCGGCGCAGGGGCGATCAACCCGTACCTGGCGTTCGAGAGCATCGAGGACATGTGCGCCGAGGACCTCCACGGTCTCGGCGGCCTCGATCCGCACAAGGCGGTGAAGAACTACATCAAGGCTGCCGGCAAGGGCGTGCTCAAGGTGATGAGCAAGATGGGCGTGAGCACCGTCGCCAGCTACACCGGTGCACAGATATTCGAGGCGATCGGGCTCGGTCAGGACCTCGTCGACGAGTACTTCTCCGGCACGGTCAGCCGCCTCGGCGGGATCGGGCTCGACGAGATCGCGGCCGAGGTCGCGGCACGGCACGCGGCCGGCCACCCGCCGCGCCCGGAGGAGCGCGCTCACCGCAAGCTCGAGCTCGGCGGCGAGTACCAGTGGCGCCGCGAGGGCGAGGTGCACCTGTTCAACCCCGAGACGGTGTTCAAGCTGCAGCACGCCACCCGGGCCAAGCGCTACGACATCTTCAAGCAGTACACCGCGCTCGTCGACGACCAGGCGAAGAAGCTGGCGACGTTGCGCGGCTTGTTCCAGTTCAAGTCGGGTGTGCGCGCGGCGGTGCCGATCGACGAGGTCGAGCCGGTCAGCGAGATCGTCAAGCGCTTCTCCACCGGGGCGATGAGCTACGGCAGCATCAGCATGGAGGCCCACGAGACGCTCGCGATCGCGATGAACTCGATCGGCGGCAAGAGCAACACGGGCGAGGGGGGCGAGGACGCCGAGCGCCTGTACGACCCGCAGCGCCGCAGCGCGATCAAGCAGGTCGCCAGCGGCCGGTTCGGTGTCACCAGCGAGTACCTCGTCAACGCCGACGACATCCAGATCAAGATGGCCCAGGGTGCCAAGCCCGGCGAAGGAGGCCAGCTGCCCGGCCACAAGGTCTACCCGTGGATCGCCAAGACCCGGCACAGCACGCCGGGCGTCGGCCTGATCAGCCCGCCGCCACACCACGACATCTACTCGATCG
>JAODBQ010000535.1 GCA_025464045.1 Ilumatobacteraceae bacterium | reverse complement strand
GCTCGGGGGCGCAGCCCCCGGATGGGAACGGCTGAGCGTGGCGATGTTGACTTGTTTTTCGAACTTCGATTCGAATATGGTGTCTGCACCCGAGCAAGGAGGCGCGATGCATGCCGGACTGAGCCTGATCTTCCAGAACCTCGATGGGAGGATGACCGACAGCGAGATGTTCGGTCACGAGCTCGCCCTCGCGGCGCGCGCCGAGGCGGCCGGCTTCGATTCGGTGTGGACGCCCGAGCACCACTTCTCCGACTACCAGCTCACCCCCAACGTGCCGCAGTTCCTGTCGTGGGTCGCCGGGCAGACGACGCGGATCAAGCTGGGCACGATGGTCACGGTGCTGCCGTGGCACGACCCGGTGCGGGTCGTCGAGAACTTCTCGTTGCTCGACCACCTCTCCAACGGTCGGGCGATCCTCGGTCTCGGACGGGGACTCGGGCGAATCGAGTTCGACGGCTTCCGTCTGGAGATGGGTGAGTCGCGGCGGCGGTTCACGGAGTACACCGAAGCGATCCTGCAGGCGCTCGAGCGGGGCTACATCGAGTACGACGGCGAGCTCTACCACCAGCCGCGGATCAACATCCGGCCCCGCCCGCTCGGGTCGTTCCGCGGACGTACGTTCGCCTCGGCGATCTCGCCGCAGTCGATGGAGCTGATGGCTCGCCTCGGCGTCGGGTTGATGGTCATCGCGCAGAAGCCGTGGGAGACCGTCGAAGCCGAGCTGGCCACGTACCGGGAGCGGTTCCGTGAGCTCAACGGCGAGGAGGCGTCGAAGCCGGTGCTGTGCGTGTTCGTCGGCGTCCACGACGACCCGGCGAAGGCGCAGGAGATGCGCGACGTCTACATCCAGCGCTACGCCCGCTCCACCGTCGAGCACTACGAGTTCGCCAACGTCGGCTTCGCCGACATCGAGGGCTACGAGTACTACGCCGGTCTCGCCAAGAACATCGAGAAGCACGGCTTGGACACGTTCAACGGCTTCCTCGCCGACCTGCAGGTGTGGGGCACACCCGACCAGGTCACCGCGAAGATCCTCGACTACGTCGAGCGCACCGACGCCGGCGGGGTGCTCGCCACCCTGTCCTACGGCGGGATGCCCTACGCCGAGGCGAACGCGAACTACGACCTGTACGCCCGTGAGGTCCTCCCGGTGCTGCAGGCTCACGACGTCGGTGGCGACATCGGCGTGCCGTACGGCGCGCCGACCACCGCGGGCGCGCCTGCCGGAGCGCGGACGACTCCGGGGTGACGTCGAGCAGCCACGAGCGCATCACCGTGACGGCTGACGTTTCGTCGAGTGGCCTCGTACCTGCCGACGTCCGACGGGTAGGTTCCGCACGACGCCGCACCGTCGCTCGGCGGCGCACGAACTGCAGGAGGCCACCATGCCGATGAACGTCAAGCCCGTGCCCACGCTGGACGAGCGGATCAACGACATCCGCATGCGCACCGCGGCGATCATCAATGACGAGATCCTGCCGAACGAGAAGAAGCTCTGGCGCGGTCGCGCGTCGGGCGCCGACGAAGCCGAGCGCAAGGAGTCCCGCGAGCTGCGCGAGCACGTCAAGCAGCGCGTCAAGGACGAAGGGCTGTGGGCCCCGCACCTGCCCCAGGAGTACGGTGGGATGGGCCTCGACTTCCTCGCCCACGCGTACATGAACGAGGTGCTCGCCTACGGGATCGGCGCCGGCTCGCTGTTCGGTGTGGTCGCGCCGAACTCCGGCAACCAGACGATCCTCGTCAAGTACGGCACCGAGGAGCAGAAGCAGAAGTGGCTGCTGCCGTTGATCGACGGCAAGCTCGAGTCGGGCTTCTCGATGACCGAGCCGGAGAACGCCGGGTCCGACCCGCGTTCGCTCAAGACGAGTGCCGTGCGCGACGGCGACGAGTGGGTGATCAACGGCCACAAGTGGTTCACCTCCAACGGCTTCGCCGCCGACTTCTTCATCGTGATGTGCCGCGTGCAGGACAGCACCGGGCAGTTCCGCCCCGGTCAGATGGCGCAGATCATCGTTCCCACCGACACCAAGGGCCTGAAGATCGTGCGTGGCGTCGGGGTGTGGGGCGCGGAGACGTCGGATCACTGCGAGGTGCTCTACGAGGACGTCCGCGTGCCGGCGGAGAACATCCTCGGCCGCGTCGGCGACGGTCACCGGGCCGCCCAGGACCGCCTCGGCGCTGGGCGGATCTTCCACTGCATGACCTCGATCGGCCAGATGTGGCGAGCCTTCGACCTGATGGTCGAGCGATCCATCACCCGTGAGGTGCACGGCGGGCTGCAGAAGGACAAGCAGTTCATCCAGGGCTTCATCGCCGACAGCTACATGGACATCACCGCCGCGCGGTTGATGACGATCAACGCCGCCGAGAAGACCGACCGCGACGACCAGGCGGCGCGCATCGACATCTCGGCGATCAAGGTGTTCGTACCTGCGGCGTACACCCGCGTCGTCGACCGCGCGATCCAGGTGTGGGGCGCGGCGGGCGTGTCCAGCGACCTGCCGCTGGCGGGGATGTACCACGGGGCGCGCACGCTGCGCATCGCCGACGGCCCCGACGAGGTGCACCGCGTGCTGATCGCCAAGAACGTGATCGGTGCCTACGAGCACGGCGACGGCTGGGACTTCGGCAACTGATCACGCCAGCGGCCCCGACGCCCCAGCAATCACCCGGGCGGCGGCGGCCGCCTTGCCCGCCGACGTCGTGCCGATCGTCGGCACGTGCAGCCTCCCGTTCACGCGCGCGAGGGGCACGCTGGCGTCGTCTACGTTGCGCTGATGGCGGAGGCCAGGACCTGGACGATCGAGTTCGAGCTGCGCGAGGACGCGATGAGCATCTTCGTGCCGGTGGAGACGATGCCTGCGGCGCTGGTCGGTGATCTCGTCGTGATCGAGAGCTCCCACCTCGGCACGCGACACACCGGACACGTCGCCGACCTGGCGCACGACGCGTCGCGCGGCGACGCGTTCGTCGTCGAGATCGACTGACGACGCGGGCGTGATCCACGTCGGTTGTTCCGGCTGGGTGTACCGCGACTGGCGCGGTGTGGTCTACCCGCAGGGCCTGCCGGCGCGCCGCTGGTTCGAGTGGTACGCCGAGCGCTTCGACACCGTCGAGCTGAACAGCACGTTCTACCGCCTGCCCTCGGAGAGCGCGGTGCGCAGCTGGGCCGCGCAGGCACCGCCCGGCTTCGTCTACGCGGCCAAGGTCGGTCAGTTCGCGACGCACCGCAAGAAGCTCCTCGGTGCCGAGTGGTGGCTGCCCCGCCATCTCGAACGCATCCGCTTGCTCGGCGACCACCTCGGTCCCAACCTGTTCCAGCTGCCACCACACTGGAAGGTCAACGTCGACCGACTCGGCGAGTTGCTCGCGCTGCTCCCCGACGACGTCCGGTGGGCGGTCGAGCTGCGCGATCCGTCCTGGCTCCGCGACGACGTGTTCGATCTGCTCCGTGCGCACGACGCCGCCCTGTGCATCCACGACCTGCTCGCCGACCATCCGTTCGTGATGACGGCCACGTGGACCTACGTGCGGTTCCATGGACCCGACGCCCTGCGCGAGCCGTACCGCGGCCGCTACGGGGCGCGACGCCTGCGCCCATGGGTCGCGCGGCTGGGCGCCATGGCGGGCGCAGGCGGCGACGCCTGGTGCTACTTCAACAACGACTACGAGGGCAATGCCTTCCGCGACGCGACCTGGCTGAAGCAGGCGGTGACCGACGTCGCCTGAGAGGCCGCCGCGGGTGCGACAGGCAGCACCTTTCCCACCCATTCGGGCCCGATCGCGGCCGCGGGAGCGACTACTCTCGGCCTGTGGCGATCCCGCTCGCGGATTCGCTCCGGCGGCGGACCCGTCGCTCGGAGTGTGGCGTCGTCGGGACGCTCGTCGTCATCGGCCCCGCGCTCGCACTGGCAGCCGGCTTGGCCCTGGCCCTCTCCGGGCCGGCGGCGGCGGTGGGCTCCACCGCTCCCGACAGTCGGATGGTGTACCTGCGCGACTGCGCCTCCTGCCATGCCGCCGACGCGACCGGGAGCACGAACGGTCCGTCCTTGCAAGGCGTCGGTGCCGCCGCGGTCGACTACCAGGTGAGCACGGGACGGATGCCATTGCCGTCGCCCCGGGCGACACCGCGCCGGCGCACGCCGGCCTACGACTCGGCGACCATCGCCGCGCTCGTCGCGTACGTCGCCACCATCGCGCCCGGCGGGCCGGAGATCCCGCAGATCGACACCGCCGGCGCCGACGTCGCCAACGGTGGTGGGCTCTACCGCGCGCAGTGCGCAGCGTGCCACCAGTGGGCGGGTGAGGGAGGCGCGTTGCGCTTCGGCAACGCGCCGTCGCTGTTCGCCGCGACCCCCACCCAGGTCGCCGAGGCGGTGCGCACCGGCCCCGGCGCGATGCCTGTCTTCGGCCAGGCTGCGCTGGACGACACCCAGCTGCGCGACGTCGTCGGCTACGTCGAGGTCCTCGACCATCCGGACGACGCGGGTGGCCAGCCGTTGTGGCACCTGGGCCCGCTGACCGAAGGGGCTGCGGCGCTGGTCGCGCTCGCCGGCCTCGTGGTCGTGCTGCGGTGGATGGGGACGCGCACGTGAACGGCACCCGTCGGCCCGAGCGGATCGCCATGGTGGCGCTGCTCGTCGCGGCAGCTGCTGCCGTCGCGTTCGTCGTCGTCTTCTGGAGCGGCGGTCGACGCACGCAGCTCGAAGGTGCGCTGCTCGCACTCGCGTTCGGGGGCAGCGGGGTCGGCCTCGTCGTCTGGGCCAACCACTTGATCGGCGGCGGCGAGCAGAGCGAGGACCGCACACCGCTGCGGGCGACACCCGAGGAGATCCGCGAGCTCGACGCCGAGCTCGGCCGCGGTGAGGTCATCGCCCGCCGGGTGTGGCTCCGGCGCAGTGCGGTCGCCGCCGGCGGCGCGCTCGGCATCGCGCTCGTGTCGCCGCTGCGATCGCTCGGCCCGTCGCCCGGCAAGCAGCTCCTGCACACCGCGTGGGGCGACGGGGTGCGCGTGGTCGCCGAGGACGGCACGCCGGTCGCTGCCGCCGACGTTCCCGCGGACGGTCTGGTGACGGTGTTCCCCGAGGGTGCGGTCGGTGCCGCCGACGCGCAAGCCGTGCTCGTGCGCGTCGACCCGTCCCTGCTGCACTTGCCGCGTGGACGGGACAGCTGGGCACCGGGCGGCCTGCTGGCCTACTCGAAGGTGTGCACCCATGCCGGCTGTCCGGTCGGGCTGTACCAGGCCGACAGCCACGAACTGCTCTGCCCGTGCCACCAGTCCAGCTTCGACGTGCTGCGCGGCGCGGTGCCGGTCAGCGGTCCTGCGGCATGGCCGTTGCCGCAGCTGCCGCTCGTGGTCGGAGCGGACGGCCTGCTGCGCGTCAGCGGCGACTTCAGCGAGCCCGTCGGGCCGGGATGGTGGAAGGCGTGAGACGCCGCCGGCCGCTCGGCGCCGCGTGCGCCTGCGCGCTGGTGATCGTCGCCGCAGGGTGCAGCAGTGACTCGCCCTCGATGCTCGACAGCAAGTCGGCACAGGCCGGTCGGATCAGCCACCTGTGGTGGCTGATGTTCGGCCTCGCCGTGGTCGTCTACGTCGGCGTCGTCGGGACCGTCCTCGTGGCGATGTTGCGCCGCCGTCGCAGCGACGACGGCCTGGACGACGGCCGGGATGGTCTCGACGGTGGCACCGACGACGCGCGGATCGACACGGTGGCGACGGACCGCACCGACCGTTCGTTCCTGCTCTACGGCGGGCTCGTGCTGCCGATCGTGGTGCTCTCGGTGATCGCGGTGCAGACGGTCAGGGTCAGCAACTTCTTGGAAGCCGGACCTGCCACCGTGCACGTCGCCGTCGACGCCGAGGACTGGTGGTGGCGGATCACCTACCCGGACGACGGGGTCGTCACGGCCAACGAGATCCACGTCCCCGTGGGAGAGCGGGTCGACATCGCGCTGCGCTCCGACAACGTGATCCACAGCCTGTGGGTGCCGCAGCTCAACGGCAAGACCGATGTGGTGCCCGGACAGACCAACCACATGACGTTCACCGCCGACGTGGCCGGAACGTACCGCGGCCAGTGCGCGGAGTTCTGTGGGATCCAGCACGCCAAGATGGCGTTCCTCGTCGTCGTCCAGGCGCCGGCGGACTTCACGCAGTGGCTCGCCGACAACGCCGCTCCCGGTGCCCCACCCGCCGACGCGCAGCAGCAGGATGGGGCGCGGCTGCTCGCCACGACCTCCTGCGCGGGCTGCCACACCGTGGCCGGCACCGAGGCGGCGGGGACGCTCGGACCTGACCTCACCCACGTCGGCAGCCGCGCCACGCTCGCCGCCGACTCGCTGGCGAACACCCCGGCCGACATGGCCCACTGGCTCTCGGCCACGCAACAGGTGAAGGGCGGAGCGCTGATGCCCCAGATCGACCTGTCCGCCGAGCAGATCGACGCGCTCGTCGCCTACATGGAGCACCTCCAGTGACCGCGCTCGACGACGCGCCCGGGGCGGGGCGCGGGCCCGAGCCGGACCTCGAGGAGCAGATCGAGCGGCGGTGGGCTGACCGCCCGGGCCTGCTCGGCTTCTTCACGACCGTCGACCACAAGCGGATCGGCATCCGCTACATCGTCACCTCGTTCGTGTTCTTCTTCGTCGCCGGGCTGCTGGCGCTCGTGATGCGTGCCCAGCTCGCCCGACCGAACGGCACCGTCGTCGGCGCCGACGCGTACAACCCGCTGGTCACGATGCACGGGACGATCATGATCTTCCTGTTCAACACGCCGGTGCTGGCGGGGTTCGGCAACTACCTCATCCCGCTGATGATCGGTGCGCGGGACATGGCGTTCCCGCGGCTCAACGCCTTCAGCTACTGGATCTTCCTCGGCGCCGGCATCTTCATGTCGGCCAGCTTCGTCGTCGGCAAGGCGCCCAACGGCGGGTGGTTCGCGTACGTGCCGCTCACCGACAAGCGCTTCTCGCCGGGCATCAACCTCGACTTCTGGGGGCTCGGCGTCGCCTTCGTCGGTATCTCCACGACGGTCGGCGCGGTGAACTTCATCGTCACCACCTTCAAGCTGCGCGCCCCGGGGATGACCGTCAACCGGATCCCCGCGCTCGTCTGGTCATACGTCGCGATGGGGTTCATGATCTTGTTCTCGGTGCCGGCGATCACCGTGTCGTCGGCCCTGCTGGAAGCCGACCGGTTGTTCGGCACGAAGTTCTACGTCCCCGACCACGGCGGCAGCGCGCTGCTGTACCAGCACCTGTTCTGGTTCTGGGGTCATCCGGAGGT
>JAODBQ010000485.1 GCA_025464045.1 Ilumatobacteraceae bacterium | reverse complement strand
GGGAACGCGACGAAGCCGATCGTGGTGTCGAGGAAGACCGCGAACACGGCGAGGCTGGTCGAGATGAGCACGATCCACGGGTTGCGTTCCTTCGACGGGAGCATCGCCACCGTTTCGAACTGGTCCTCGTCGACCGCGACCGCGACCGCGGCCGCGGCCGCGATCAGCTCCGGCTCGTGGCCGGGGAGCTCGACGATCTCGTGGTCGGTGTTGTCGATCATGTTCCGTCGTGGCCTCTCGTCCGAGTTGGTACTGTTTTACTACTAGTTGGTTCGTTTCCGTAAGTCAAGCGCGAACGCTGACACCGCCACGTGACCGTCGTCATCTGCACGACCGGATCGGGTGCTGCGCCGACGTGCAGAATGAGCAACGTGACTGCCCCGCCGCTCGTCCCGCCCGAAACCCATGCGATGGTCGGCGAGCCGCTCGGCGAACCGGTCTCGGCGGTGATCACCCGGCGCGAGGCTCAGCGGTACGCGCGAGCGGTGGGTGATCTCGACCCGATCTACTTCGACGAAGCGGCCGCACGCGACGCCGGCTACGACGGGCTCGTCGCGCCGCCCACCTTCGTCGGCCACTCGGTGGTCGAGGGTGCGACGTTGTCCGACCTCCGTGGCGACGGCCTGTGGATGGACCGCGGTCGAAAGGTCCGCCTCGGCGTGTCGCGCAGCATGTTCGGCGGCGAGGAGTGGGAGTTCTTCGTGCCGGTGCTCGTCGGCGACACCATCACGGCGCAACGCCGGCTCGGCGCCGTCGAAGAGAAGGACGGCCGGTCCGGGCCGTTCGTGCTGCTCCACTACGAGACCACGTTCACCAACCAGCGCGACGAGGTCGTCGCCGTTTCCCGCCTCGTCGGGATCGCACGATGAGCGGGCGATCGATCGCCGATGTCGCCGTGGGCGACGAGCTCGATGTCGAGATCCGCAACGCGTCGCGGGCGCAGCTGTTCCTCTACAGCGCCGCGACGCACAACCCCCATCGCATCCACTACGACCGGGACTTCGCGGTCTCCGAGGGACACCCGGACGTGATCGTGCACGGTCCCCTGCAGGGCGCGTGGCTGAGCCAGTACGTCACCGGCTGGGCAGGGCCCCGCGGGCGGATGCTCACGCTGACGTGGCAGAACCGGCGCTCCGCGCTCCCCGAGCACGACTACGCGTTCCGCGGCGTCGTGCGCGGCATCGACGGCGACGTCGTCACGCTCGAGGTCTGGGCCGAGGACGGCAACGGCACCGTGCTGATGCCCGGCACGGCGACCGTGCGCCTGCCGAGCAGCTGACCCGGCGCGTGCCACTCGATCACACGCCGACCTTTAGCCGACGATATGTCGCGAGATACTCACGCAGTGTCACCAACTGAACGAGTTCTTGCTCTCCAGACGATGTTTGCCGAAGGGGATGCACGAACTTCGATGGCCGATCGGATAGTTTCGTTCGAATGGCGAAGCAGATCCTCACGACCGTTACTGACGATATCGATGGCAGTCCGGATGCCCGAACGGTCACCTTCGGGTTCCAGGGTGTTGCGTACTCAATTGACCTCGGCCCGAAGAACTTGGACAAGCTGACCAAGGTGCTGACACCGTTCATCGACCGTGCAGCCAAGCAGCGCAGCGGTCCCGCCAGGGGCGTCACCAAGCGCGACGAACGCGGCTACGACATCGCCCAGCTGCGCGAATGGGCAGGCAGGAACAAGATCAGCCTGCCGAGTCGGGGTCGCATCCCCGGTGCCGTCGTCGAGCAGTACCGGATGACCGTCGGTCGTTGAACCGTCGCTGAGCAGTCGCTGAACTGTTCCTGACTCGTCGCACCGAATGCCGGAATGCCGGACTGCCGGCAGGCAAACGGAGGACGAGTGTCGGCCAATCACTGACGGTGGTAGAGTTCGCGCCCACGGCGATCTTTCGATCGCCGTGACCAATCTTGGGACGCCTGGTTGCGTGGGTGACGACACCGTCGTCCGCACGTGCATCGGCTCGACGCCTCCGGATCGAGAGGCGGAGCGATGACATCGAGCACGGCGGTCGAGCATGACCCGTTGACGACCAACCGCGCGGGTGGTCGCCGCCTCCGGGACCTGCCGAAGTCGCTGACCGGCATCAGCGGTCTGGACGAGGTGACCGGTGGGGGGTTGCCCACCGGTCGCCCGACGCTCGTCTGTGGTCCAGCGGGATGTGGCAAGACGCTCCTGGCGATGGAGTTCCTGGTGCGCGGCATCACCCAGTACGGCGAACCCGGTGTCTTCATCGCGTTCGAGGAATCGGTCGATGATCTGATCGCGAACGTCGCCTCGATGGACTTCGATCTCGCGCAGATGGTGGACGACGGTTCGCTCGTGATCGATCACGTCGGTGTGTCCGGCTCCGAGATGGAGGAGACCGGCGACTGGGACCTCGACGGGTTGTTCCTGCGTCTCGGCGCGGCAATCGACAAGGTCGGCGCGAAGCGGATCGTGATCGACACCATCGAGACGTTGTTCGGCGCCTTCTCGAACACGGCCATCCTGCGCAACGAACTGCGTCGCCTGTTCGAGTGGCTGAAGGCGCGCGGTGTCACCGCGGTGATCACGGGTGAGCGGGGCGAGGGCACGCTCACCCGCTTCGGCATCGAGGAGTACGTGTCCGACTGCGTGATCGTGCTCGACCATCGCGTGACCGAGCAGACGTCGACGCGCCGGCTGCGCATCCTCAAGTACCGCGGCTCGCTCCACGGCACCAATGAGTACCCGTTCCTGATCGGCGAGTCCGGCGTGTCCGTCCTGCCGATCACGGCGCTCGGCCTGCGCCACAACGTGTCCACGGAACGGGTGTCGACCGGCGTCGCCCGATTGGATGCGATGCTCGGCGACGGGGGCTTCTACAAGGGCAGCACGATCCTCGTCAGTGGGACCGCCGGTACGGGCAAGTCGACGTTGGCGGCGCAGTTCTGCGATGCGACGTGTCGGCGCGGCGATCGGGCGATCTACTTCGGATGCGAGGAGTCGGAAGCGGAGATCATCCGCAACATGTCGACGGTCGGGATCAACCTGCGTCAGTGGGTGAACGCGGGCCTGCTGCGGTTCCGCTGCTTCCGCCCGAGCCTGCTCGGCCTCGAGGCGCACCTGTTCGGGATGCAGAAGCTCGTCGGCGAGTTCCGCCCCGCAGTCGTCGTGATGGATCCGATCTCCGACCTGTTGCGTGTGGGGACCGGCGAGGACGTCTCGGCGATGCTCACCCGCCAGGTCGACTTCCTGAAGACGCGTGGCGTCACGGCGATGTTCACGAGCTTGAACTCGATGGACGATCCGACGCACGGTGACCAGCAGGTCGCGTCGCTGGTCGACACCTGGCTCCTCGTCAAGACGATGGAGGGCAACGGCGAGCACAACCGGCTGCTCTACGTCCTCAAATCGCGTGGGATGGCCCACTCGAACCAGATCCGCGAGTTCCTGCTGACCACACAGGGCATCGAGCTGGCCGACGTCTACGTCGGTCCACAAGGCGTGCTCACCGGTTCGGCCCGCCAGGCCCAGGAGGCCAAGGAGCAGTCGGACGGGATGGCTCGCCTCGAGGATCTCGAACAGCGCCGGGTGAACCTCGAACGGCGGCGCGAGTCGGTGGAGGCGCAGACGGCGACGCTCTGGCGGGAGTTCGAGGACGAGGCCGACATCGTCGAACGGTTGCTCAGCCACGGCTCCACCGTCGGCGAGGACCGAGCCGGTCAGCGCGCCGCGCAAGGCCGCCTCCGCCGGGCCGACGCCGACGCCGACGACGCCGTGCCCGCACCCGACGAGCAGCGAAGTGCACCTTGACCGTGATGGACGATCCGGACCCCGACCCAGAACCACGTTGGCAGGCCGATGCTGCTGCTGCTGCCGCCGACGAGCTCTGGTCGCTGCGGCTGTACGTGGCAGGCCCTTCCCCGAAGTCGCTGCGCGCGTTCGCCAACCTGAAGCAGCTGTGCGAGACGTACCTCTCCGGTCGCTACGAGATCGAGGTCGTCGATCTCATCGAACAGCCTGCCCTTGCCGGGCAGGACGACATCGTTGCGATCCCCACGCTCGTGCGACGGCTGCCCGTGCCGCTGCGCAAGGTCATCGGCGACCTGTCCGACGCCCGCCGCGTGCTGCTCGGCCTCCGGCTGCTCCCCGAGAGCGTGTGATGACCGCGGCCGCGGATTCGACGCTCAGCCAGCTCGAGGAGCGGCTGGCCACGCGGACGGAGACGTTCTACGACCTGACGCTCTTCGTCAGTGGTGCGTCCGACCTCGCGGGGCGGGCGATCGCGAACGCGCGGCACCTGTGCGAGACCCACCTCTGCGGGCACTACCGGCTCTCGGTCGTCGACGTCCACGAGGACATGGCGGCGATGCTTGCCGATCAGGTGCTCGCCACGCCGACCCTCATGAGGAACCTCCCACTGCCGGTCCGCAAGGTCGTCGGTGACCTGTCGCGGGTCGCGAAGGTCATCCAGGGACTCGACCTCCCCGAACCGCGTCCGGCTACGGCGCCGCCGCCGGCGGTCCCGCTGCCGTCCGTGCCGCTCGTGGAGGTCCCGACCGTGTCGGTCGTGATCGAGGTGCCGAACGCGTCGATCGAGATCGAGGTCCCGATCGCGACGGCAGCGCCAGTGCCGAACACGCCGCTCGCGGCCACGTCCACTCCAGAGATCGGCTGACCGCACATGCCTGGTCCGTTCCCCGCTTCCTCCACCGGCGCGCCGGTGGCTCGTTCGCTGACGACGACCGCGCGCAGCACGACCACGACGGTCGAGGCCGAGGAGGACCGGTTCGACGACGCGGGGCGTTCGCCCGATCCGTCGAGCTGGTCCGAGGCGCTGGTCCGGATGTCGGAGGCCGAGGACACGCTGCGCGCCATTGCCGCCGGTGAGGTCGATGCGTTCGTCGTCTCCGGCGCTGGCCCGGGGCATCGCGTGTTCACGCTGTCGACCGCCGATCGGCCGTACCGGATGTTCGTCGAGAACATGCGCGACGGTGCGGCCACGCTCTCGTCGACGGGCCTGATCCTCTACGCCAACCGCCGTCTCGCCGAGCTGTTGACGAGGTCCCGCGAACAGATCGTGGGATCGCCGCTGACGATGTTCTTGGCCGGTGGCAGCGCGATCGGTCCGCACCTGTTCCGCGGCGCCGATGGGCGCGGCGCCACGTTGGAGCTCGACCTCCTCGACGCGGAGGGCGTCGCGGTGCCGGTGCTCGTCGGCGCGTCGCCGCTCGACGTCGAGGGGGACCAGCTGACGTGCCTCACGTTCAGCGACTTGAGCGCGCAGCGCGAGCAGGACCGCTTGATCTCCGACCTGAGCCTGGCGCAGACCCAGCGGATGGACGAGCTGCAGGACGCGCAGGCGGCCCTCACGAAGCAGGCGACGCACGACGCGCTGACGGGTCTGCCCAACCGTGCCCTGCTCGTCGATCGCATCGACCAGGCGCTGGCCCGCTCGACGCGCTCGGGCGCGAACACCGCGGTCCTCTTCGTCGACCTGGACCGGTTCAAGCAGATCAACGACACGCGAGGACACGCCGCTGGCGACCTGGCACTGCGGCGAGTCGCCGATCAGCTCGTGTCCGTGCTGCGCCCGATGGACACGGTGGCGCGCATCGGTGGCGACGAGTTCGTGGTTCTCGCCACTGATGTCGACAGCCGCATCCACGCCGTCGACATCGGGACGCGCCTGCTCGAGGAGCTGTGCAGCGCGGATCCGATCGGCGACGGCGAACACGTGGCCGCGAGCGTCGGGATCTCCGTGTCCGTCGCTGGACGCGGCAGCGCGGAGGCGCTCCTGCACGAGGCCGATACGGCCATGTACGAAGCGAAGTCGCTCGGCGGTGGACGGGTCGAGGTGTTCGACGTCGCACTCGGCCGCCAGGTGCGCCGCCGCTCGGCCGCCCGACGGATGCTCCAGTCCGCGATCGACGAGCGGCGGATCGTCGCCTTCTACCAACCACTCGTCGATGTCTCGACGGCGCGCATCGTCGGCTTCGAAGCACTTGCCCGGATCGCCGAGCACGACGGCTCGATCGTGCCGCCGTCGGCGTTCATCAGCGTTGCGGAGGACACCGGCCTCGTGGTGCAGCTCGGCGCACAGGTGCTGCAGATCGCGTGCGCGCAGGCGGGCGGCTGGCCCTCGATCGCGCCCGACGAGCACCGGTTGACCATCGCCGTGAACCTCTCGTCGCGTCAGTTCGAGCCGGGCGACCTGGCGACGTTCGTGCGCACGACTCTGGAGCAGGCCGAGCTCGCGCCGGAGTGCCTGCACCTGGAGCTCACCGAGACGGCGATCATCGACCTGCGCCCGGACATCCTCGAGCAGCTCGGACAGATCCGGGATCTCGGGGTCGAGCTCGGCCTGGACGACTTCGGAACCGGCTACGCGTCGCTGACGCACCTCCGGCGGCTGCCACTGAGCTTCGTGAAGGTCGACCAGTCGTTCGTGCAGGGTCTGGGCACGAACGAGGAGGACGAACGGATCGTCGCCGCGGTGATCGACCTGGCGTCCAACCTCGGGATGCGGTCCATCGCCGAGGGGGTGGAGACGACGGGCCAGTTCGAACGTCTGCGGGATCTCGGCTGCGACCAGGCGCAGGGCTACCTGTTCGCCCGGCCGCTGCCATCGGGCGACGTCGCCGCCGCCATCGAACGTTCACCGTAGGAGCGTCCGCGGACCGGCCCGTACGATGCTCGGGATGCGCAGACCGGGCAAGTGGTTGGTCGCCCGCTACGTGGGCCAGTTCGCGTTCGCCGGGGTCGTCGCGGTCGTGATCGTGGGCCTCGCCACCGCGATCGCCAGCCGGCGCGTCGGCGAGCGCGAGGCGATCTCCGAGGCACGCACCACGACGCTGATCAAGGCGGAGGGACTGGTCGAGCCGGCGCTCACCGACGGTCTCGTGACGGGCGACGATCCGGCGGCGCAGCTCCGGGTGACGTCGATCATCGGCGAGGACGTGCTCGATGCCACCCTGATCCGGGTGAAGCTGTGGACGGCGGACGGTCGCATCCTCGTGTCCGACGAGCCGCGGTTGGTCGGTACGCAGTTCGCGCTGGACGCGGCCGAGCTGGCGGCACTGTCGACGGGCCGGATCGAGGCGGAGGTCAGTGATCTCGCCGCACCGGAGAACCGGTACGAGCGCGAGCTCGGCACCAAGCTGCTGGAGGTCTACCTGCCCGTGCACACGCCGACGGGCATCCCGCTGCTGTTCGAGGCGTACTACCGCTACAACGTCGTGCAGGCGAACGGTTCACGTCTGTGGCGCAGCTTCGCGCCGATCGCGCTCGGCGCGCTGATCATGCTGGAGGTGGTGCAGATCCCGTTGGCATGGTCCCTCGCCCGCCGCCTGCGTCAGCGTCTCCGCGAGCGCGAGGCGTTGCTGCAGCGCGCGCTCGAGTCGTCCGAGGTCGAGCGCCGTCAGATCGCCAGCGACCTCCACGACGGTGTCGTGCAGGACCTCGCCGGTGTCGCCTACGCGCTGTCGGCGAGGGCGCGGCGCACTGATGCGGACGAGCAGTCCGCCGAGCTCGCGGCGACGGTCCGCGAGACGATCCGCAGCCTGCGATCGCTGGTGATCGACCTCTATCCGCCGAACCTGCGCGAGGAGGGTCTCGAGTCCGCGCTGCGCGATCTCGTCGACCGGGCGGCGGACGGTGAGGCGCGCGTGGAGCTCGACGCCGCCGGCCTGCGCGATCCCGTGCCCGACCGCGTCGCCGCGCTGATCTACCGCGCCGCGCAGGAGGCGCTGCGCAACGCGTTGCAGCACGCGGGTGCGGGCCTGATCCGCGTGCGCGCCGCCGCCGAGGGCACCTACGCGGTGCTGGAGGTCAGCGACGACGGTCGTGGGTTCGACGCGGCGACGCTCGCCGCGCGCGAGGCCGAAGGGCACGTCGGGCTGAAGGCGCTGCGCGGGGTGGTCGCCGACGGGGGTGGCCGGGTGCGGATCGACTCCGTACCGGGAGCGGGGACGACGCTCGTCGTGGAGGTGTTGCTGCCGTGATCCGAGTGCTGGTCGCCGACGACCATGCCGTCATCCGCAACGGTCTGCAGCAGCTGCTGTCGACGACCGACGACCTCGAGCTGATCGGCGCCATCGGCGACGGTGCCGCGGCTGTGGCATTGGCCGTGGCCGAACAGCCGGACGTCGTGCTAATGGACCTGTCGATGCCGGTGCTCGACGGGATCGAAGCCACTCGCCAGATCCTCGCCGTACGACCGCTGGTGCGCGTCGTCGTGCTCACCTCGTTCTCCGACAACCGCCGGATCCTCGAGGCGTTGAAGGCGGGCGCGGTCGGCTACCTGCTCAAGCATGCGAGTGCCGACGAGCTGCTCAACGGGATCCGCGCCGCGGCGGCCGGCGACTCCCCACTCGATCCGAAGGCCGCACGAGTGATGCTCGAGTCGCACCGCGCCGGCCCGAACCGTCCGGATCTCACCCTGCGCGAACGCGAGGTGCTGCAACTCGTCGCCGCCGGCGACGCCAACAAGCAGATCGCCCGCAAGCTCGGGATCACCGAGCGAACGGTGAAGTCGCACCTCACCAACATCTTCTCCGCGATCTCCGTCAGCAGCCGGACCCAGGCCGCGCTGTGGGCGAAGCAGCACCTCACCGACGAGCCGTGACCGCCGGCGGCCGTCAGCCGTCCTTGCCGGACCCGTGATCGTCGCCGGAACCGTCGTCGCTGCCGTGTCCACCGGAGCCGTGGTCGTCGACGGTCGTACCGGTGGTGCCAGTCGTGCCGGCGGTGCTGGCGGCCGTCGCTGACGTCGCTGTCGCGTCGTCGGCACCATGTCCGCCCGAGCCGTGATCGTCGATCGTCGTGCCGGTGGTGCCCGCCGTGCCGGTCGTGCCGGTCGTGCCGGTCGTGCCGGTCGTGCCGGTC
>JAODBQ010000484.1 GCA_025464045.1 Ilumatobacteraceae bacterium | reverse complement strand
TCCTCCGTCGATGTTGACGAACAACCAGCCGTCCCAGGTCGTGACCGCGACCGGGAGCAGGCCGAGCTCGCCCGCCACCACGTTGGGCATCTCGCCGGCGCGAGGGGCGAGGCGCAGCGCACCGTCGAGCTCGTACGACCACGCGTGGTACGGGCACTGCACGACACCGCGGCGGGTGGCCGCACCGCACGCGAGCAGCTCGTGGCCGCGATGACGACAGATGTTGGCGAAGGCGCGCAGCTCGCCGGCGTCGTCTCGCGTCAGGATGACGCTCGTCGCGCCGACCTGCACCGCGGCCTGGTTGGCCGCTCCGGCGGACCCGGCGACGCCGTCGGCCGGCGTGGACGTTGGCGCGGGCAGCACGTCGGCACGACCGACGCAGATCCATCCACCGTCGAAGAGGTGCTCGCGCTCCCACGCCAGGACGGCGGGTTCGACGTAGGCCGCTCGCGGCAGCATCCGCGCCGAGCCGAACGGCTGACGCGTCGCCGACAGCGCGACGGGATCGACCGGTGCACGGGTACCGGCGGACGTCGCGACCACGGGCCGAACCTACCAGCCGTGCGGACGCGCCGGTCAGGACACGCGCTTGCGAACGAACGTTCGACCCGCCACACTGGCAGCATGGCTGCAACGAACGCCGTGGACTCGTCCATCGGCGCCTGGCAGACGTCGTTGTTCGGCGGTGACGAGCCTGCGGTGGATGCCGAGTTCTCGTCGCTGGAACGGATCTGGTTGGACGAAGAGTCGTGGGTCGACCACGCGTCACGCTGGCTCAGCGGCGCGGACGCGGTGCTCGTCGAACTGGCGGAGACGCTGCCGTGGCGCCAGCGCGAGGTCACGATGTATCAACGCCGCCTGCCCGAGCCGCGGCTGACCGCGTGGTGGAGCGAATCGGCGCCCGTGGACGAGCCGATCGTGTTGCTGGCCGAGGCGCGATCCCTGTTGTCGGCGCGCTACGGCAAGCCGTTCGACTCGATCGGCTTCAACCTCTATCGCGACGGTCGGGACTCGGTTGCATGGCACAGCGACCGGGAGCGCTTCACGCACGAGGATCCGGTCGTCGTCATCCTCAGCACCGGCGCGCCGCGGCCGTTCCGTGTGCGGCCGGTCGGCGGCGGGCCCTCGCGATCGTGGTTGCTCGGCGACGGTGACCTGTTGGTGATGGGTGGCTCGTGCCAGCACAACTGGCAGCACTGCGTGCCGAAGACGTCCCATGCGCAGGGGCCGCGCCTGTCGATCATGTTCCGGCACCACTTGGCAGACATCACCCCGCCTGCTGCCTGGCAGGCAACATGGGAGTTGTGACGGGGTCGGCGACGCCGCACCCAGATCCCGGACGTGACCTGGCTCGTGATCCACGACCACTTCGCCGCCGGGGACCACCTGTGTCGGCGGCTCCCGGTCGAGATGAGAGCTGACCGCACGCTCCGCGACCCGTGCACCCGATGGTCAGCTCGCCAGCGCCAACCTCCGTTCGCTGCGCGGCACGACGACCGCAGGGGTTGCGGCCGCGGCGATGCAATGGACGTCGGCGATGCCCGCGGCAAGGAGCGACTGACGCGCCGCCTCGAGCGTGGCGCCGGTGGTGACCACGTCGTCCACGAGGATCACGCGCAGTCCCGGGCGCGGCGCGCGAGAACGGAACGCAGGACCGGTGAGCCTGGCCGTCCGGTCGCGTCCCGCCTGGGGGTCGCCATGGGCTCGGTACAGCAGGCGCCGGCAGGGCACCCCCAGTTCGCGTGCCACCGCACGCGCCAGGAGCTCGGCCTGGTCGAAGCCGCGCTCGGCGATGCGGGCCGCGCTGGTGGGCGCCCAGGTGACGAGGTCGGCGGACCGCCGCTGGCTGCCCTCTGGCAGGAGACGGCGGACCATCACCGCCGCGAGTTGGCGAGCCACGCCCCGTCGGTTGCGGAACTTGAGCCCGAGCACGGCGTGTCGGGCCACGCCGTCGAACGGCATCGCCGCACGCACGCCCGCGGCGGTGGTGATTGGCGCGGTGGTGACCAGGGAGAACCGGCAGCGCCGGCAGAGGACGTCGCCGGGCTCGTTGCAGCCGGCACAGGTGCTGATGAACATCATGGTGCAGTCGTACCAAGGGGGTGCGCGACAGTTTTCCGCACACCGTCCCGGGCCGCGGTCCGGCGCGGACGCCGGGGTGGGCAAGCGCCGCATCGGCGTATCGACCGCCAACTGGTCATGATCCGACCGGGCGGCGCCCGGTCACGTCATGACCGGTTCACGGATGGGGAGTTGCCGCGGGTCAGTAGCGGTAGTGGTCGGACTTGAACGGGCCGCCGGGATCGACGCCGAGGTACTCGGCCTGCTCGTCGGTGAGCTTGGTGAGCTTCACGCCGAGCGCATCGAGGTGCAGCGACGCGACCTTCTCGTCGAGCCGCTTCGGCAGGACGTAGACGCCGAGCGGGTACTTGTCGGTGTTGTCGAACAGCTCCATCTGGGCGATCACCTGGTTGCTGAACGAGCAGCTCATCACGAAGCTCGGGTGCCCGGTGGCGCAGCCGAGGTTGACCAGCCGGCCCTCCGCCAGCACGAGGATCGCGGTGCCGCCGACCTTGTTCGGCTTCTCGAACGTCCACAGGTCCG
Organism: Ilumatobacteraceae bacterium; assembly: GCA_025464045.1. Lineage (GTDB taxonomy): Bacteria > Actinomycetota > Acidimicrobiia > Acidimicrobiales > Ilumatobacteraceae > JAODBQ01. Next base: position 83 of record JAODBQ010000484.1, on the reverse strand, counting down.
TGCCCGGCTTGAGCTCGTCGCGGGTGGCGCCGCTGCGGGCCAGGCCGGCCATGTCGATCTCGCTGTCGAAGTGGCCGATGTTG
>JAODBQ010000436.1 GCA_025464045.1 Ilumatobacteraceae bacterium | reverse complement strand
CCCTCCTCGTGCTGCGCGTCGCCGGCGACCCGGCCGGCTGACCATCACACCGTCGACTGGCCCGAGGCCCGACGCCTGAGCGTCGGGCCCCGCGCCCGTCAGCTGGTCAGCTGGTCAGCTGGTCGATGATCCCGGCGGTGTCGACGTTCTCCCAACGCTCGACCAGCAGCCCGTCGGCGAAGCGCTCGATCGACATCATCTGGGCGGTGAACGTCCGGCCGGTGGCCGCCAGCCCACCGAAGTCGGCCACGTGCCGACCGGTGATGGTCGCACGAACCGCCACCCGGTCGCCGCTGGCGACGACGTCCTCGACGTGGATGGTCATCTGCAGCGCATCGCACAGCAGCGTGCACCACATCACGACGCCGTCCCGCCCGGGAGGCAGCGTCGGCGGCAGGTGATGGTCGACGACGTCGGCAGCGATCAACGAGGAGGCGTCGGAGAGGTCGCGACGGTTCACCGCGTCCGCCCAGCGGCGCATCGCGCGGACGTTGCCGGTCGTGGTGCTGTCGAGCGAGGACGTGCTCATGACGCCACCCCCACGAACGCGCTGACGGCCATCCGGGCGTAACGGCGACGGGTCAGACGCCAGAGCACGCCCATCGCCTTGGGCACGGTGGACAGCAGCTCGGCGCGTTCGCTGTCGTCGAGGAGTGACATCATCCACGGTGCTGTGAACACGAGCTGCTTGAGCGATGTCATCTTCACGGCCCGGTCGTTGAGCTCGTTGAACTCGATGAAGGTGAAGTGCCGGGCGAACAACGGCGCGACCTCGTCGTCTTCGAACGCGAGGTGCTCGTCGAGGTGGTCGCGCAGCTGGGCGGCGAGGAGACGGGCGGTCTGCCGGTCCCGTGCATCCAGGGCCGCGGTGAGGCTGTCGAGGACCTCGTCGAGGTCCGCGTGGTCGGCGGTGAGCTGCGGAGCGAGGTCGTGGTAGGTCGCCACTCGTGTTCGCAGGGCGGGGAACAGCAGGACATCCTCGATGTGGTGGTGGCAGCGGATCTCGCCCGCGAACCCGTGGAACCACCGGGCGAGCGCCCGGTCGGTGCGTGCGTCGGCGGGCGCGCGGGCGGCAGCGACGGCGAGCTCGGCGGCGCTGCGGCGCAGCAGGCGATGGACCCGCAGGTACGGCGCGAGGTCGGCGGCGGTGGCTGGTGGACTGTCGGTTGTTCTCATGGGCCGACTGTGCGCCGAGTCGCTTCACGCGTCCTTGCAAGGAACTTCACGACGCGTCAGGTCGCCTCGATCTGGGCGAGGACGATCGGCAAGCGGTGCTCGCGGGCGAGCTCGGCTGCACGTCGCAACGCGGCCGTGCCCGCTGCGGGCTCACCGCAGCGGACGAGGAACCGACCCTGGTGGAGCAGCGACCGCGCCAGCCACGCCGGCGCGCCGAGGCGCTCGTGGCCGGCAACGGCTGCCTCGAACCAGCCGCGTGCGTCGTCCGTGCGGTCGAGCGTCGCGTGGAGCCGCGCCAGGGCGAGGTCGACGAGCCCGAGCGATGCGGCTCCCGTCCCGGGAGCCACCCAACGCCCCGCCATCGGCGCCAGTCGCGCCAGGAGCGCCGCCGCGCCAACGCGATCCGACGTCTCGGCGGCGATGTTCGCGGCGGCCGTGTCGACGAAGGTCGTGGTGTAGTCGAGCGGCCGCGTCGGGACCTCGCCGCGCGCGTATGGGAGGCGTTCGAGCGCCTCGTCCCGTCGACCGAGGTCGAACAGGATCACGGCCGTGAACAGCCGAACCACCAGGGCGTAGCCGTCGGCCTCGTCGGTCCGGGCGGCAGCGAGGAGCTCGTCGGGCAGGTCGCCGTCGTCGTAGCCGATGGTCAGCAGCTGACCCAGCCGGATCACGCCGGCCTCGGCCGGGCGGCTTCGCCGGGTCTGCTCGAACGCGTCGTCGATGTGGCGCCGCGCCTGCGGGTGCCGGCCGCGGATGATGTCGAGGTGTGCCCTGAAGTAGGCGACCTGTGAACGCAAGGCCTGTCCGACAGGACGATCGAGCAGGGTGCGGCACCGTTGCAACCCTGCATCGGCGGCGCGGAGATCACCGAGGGCGAAGTCCGCGAGCGCGGTCTGCAACTCGCCGACGAGCACGATGTCGTCGCCGAGGTGGGCACGTTGCGCCAGCTCGGCGATCTCGCGGGCGACCTCGCGTCGCGCCGGCACGGACATCGGTTGCTTGAGTGCGAACGTGCGCGCGTGGAGGACGCGGGCGAGCACGGCGGGGTCACCGAGCTCTCGCGCGATGGCGACGGCCTCCGAGCTCGCGTCGTCGCGCCAGTCCACGTCCGCGCTGTGGAACAGCTCGGTGGACAGTGCCGCCAGCACCGTCGCGCGAGCGCTGCGGGCACCCTCGTCCAAGACCGTCAGGCACTCGCCGAGCAGGCCGATCAGCGTGCTGTTCATCGCGCCGTAGGTCAGGTTCGGGAAGATGCTCGCGTGGTTGAGGATCGACGCTGCGGCCTCGACGTGTGCGGGATCGCCGTGGGACCGCGCCAGCCCGAGCGCGGTCACGACGAGCGCTTGGGCCTGGGGCATCTCGTCAGCCCGCTCGTGGGCCGCGGCCGCGTTGATCAACGCCTCCAGGCGGCGTCGATGGTCGTCGGGCGCGCTGTGCTCCAACATGGTCGCGGCGACCGCCCAGTGGTGGGCAGCGTCGGCGTTGGCGCCGTGCGCTCGGGCGAACTCGGCGGCGCGGGTCGACGCCTCCACCGCGAGC
>JAODBQ010000408.1 GCA_025464045.1 Ilumatobacteraceae bacterium | reverse complement strand
GCCTTTCACAGCTCGACCAGCATCGCGTTGGCTACGACGACCACCACGTCACGACCGTTGCGGGCACACACCTCAGCGATGACCGAACCCATCAAGCCGCAGCCCAGCACGCCGATTCGTTGGATCTCGGTTCCCTTCATCCAACCATACTACTTTGACGTCCAACTATTGAAAAGTTGGACGTCCAACGAATTCTGGCGGGCGCTAGGGTGCAGGCGTGCCTCGCCGACCGTTGCGCTTCGACCCGGTCGCGGAAGCCCGGCGGAACTGGGTCGAGCGGGGGTGGCTGGAGGCCGCTGACGGCATGGCGTTGGTGACCTCGGTGATGCGCGTGCACCAGATCCTGCTCGCCAGGGTGGACGACGCGCTGGCGCCGTTCGGTCTGACGTTCGCGCGCTACGAGGTGCTGATGCTGCTCACCTTCACTCGCACGGGGCAGATGCCACTCGGCAAGATCGGCCAGCGGCTGCAGGTGCACCCGGCGAGCGTGACCAACGTGATCGACCGGCTGGAGAGCGACGGGCTCGTGCAACGGCGGCCGCACCCGACGGACATGCGCACGACGCTGGCGGTGATCAGCGTGAAGGGCCGCCGTCTCGCGGCGCGGGCCACCGAGGTCCTCAACCGCGACGTGTTCGCCGAAGTCGGCCCCACGCCCGAGGCGTTGCAGGAGCTGTTCACCACCATGGCCGACCTCCGTCGCGCCGCCGGCGACTTCGACCCCACCCCCCAGCCCACCCACTGAGCCGCCCGGCGCCCGGCTGTTGTGGTTGGGGTCGGGTTCGCCGACTCACGGACTCGGCTCGGTGTCGGCCACCGGCGCTGCGGCCGCCGGTACGCCGGTGTCCGGCTCGGCAGGCACTGCCAGCAGTCCGAGTCGCAACGTCGTGGTCCGAGTCGGTACGTCGTGGTCCGAGTCGGACGACGCGGCCCGAGTCGCTGGACCGAGAGAACCTGGCCCAGCGACTCGCGCCCTCGTCTCCGACTCGGACGGGGATGGGGTGGGGTGGCCCCCGCCGAGGCTGGGCCGCCACACCTGCAGTCGCGGAGGAGCTACTCGGGGCGGTTGCCGCGGGCGATGCGGGCGACGTCCAGGAGCTCGTCCAGCTCGCCGGCGGGGAGTGCGCCGTCGGCGAGCACGACATCGCGCAGCGAGCGGTGCCCGGCCTGCGCCTGCTTGACCAGGGCGGCGACGCGGTCGTAGCCCAGCCGCGCGTTCAGCGCCGCCGCCACCGACGGTGTCGACTCGACGATGCGGCGGGCGCGCTCGGCGTCGGCCTCGACGCCGTCGATGCACCGCTCGGCGAACACCTGGCAGGCGCGGGCGAGCAGGTGGATCGAGGCGAGCAGGTTGGCCGCCATCATCGGCTGGTACGTGTTCAGCTCGAACGAGCCCTGGCTCCCGGCGAACGCGATCCCCGCGTCGTTGCCGATGACCTGCGCCCCGACCTGGGCGACCATCTCGCTCATCACCGGGTTGACCTTGCCGGGCATGATCGACGAGCCGGCCTGCAGCGCCGGCAGCACCAGCTCGCCCAACCCGGAGGTTGGACCGGAGGCCATCCAGCGCACGTCGTTGGCGATCTTGATCAGGGCGATGGCCAGCCCACGCAGCGCGGCGGACATCTCCACCACCGAATCCCGCGCCCCCTGTGCTGCGAACCGGTTCGGGGCGACGGACAGCGCGATGCCGTACCGGCGCTGGAGCGCGTCGACCACCCTGGGACCGAACTCGGGTGGGGCGTTGAGCCCGGAACCGACCGCCGTGCCTCCGAGCGGGACCCGTCCGAGCCGTCGCTCCGCGTCGGCGAGGCGCTCGGCGGCCTCTGCGATCTGCGCGGCGTAGCCGTCGAACTCGTCACCGAGCGTGACCGGTACGGCATCCATGAGGTGGGTGCGGCCGGTCTTGACGACGGTCGCGAAGCGGCGAGCGGCGTTGGTGAGCGAGCTCTCCAGGCGTTGCATCGCGGGGCGGAGCGCGCCGTCGACCATGCGCAGCGCGGCAACGGCGACCGCCGTCGGGAACACGTCGTTGGACGATTGCGAGGCGTTGACGTGGTCGTTGGGGTGCAGCGGGGCGCCGAGCGCGCGCGAGGCGAGCGTGGCGATGACCTCGTTGACGTTCATGTTCGTCGACGTGCCCGACCCGGTCTGGAAGACGTCGATCGGGAACTGGTCGTCCAACGCGCCGGACTCGATCTCCTCCGCGGCGGCCACGATCGCCTCGGCACGCATTGCGTCGACCCCAGTGCCGTCGATGGCGGCGTTGACACGAGCGGCCTCGGCCTTGAGGCCGGCGAGGGCATGGATGATCGCCGCAGGCAGCGGCTGCCCGGAGATCGGGAAGTTGTCGATCGCCAGGGCCGTCTCCCGGCCCCACAACGGTTCGCGGTTCGCGACCACCGGCTCGACGGCGGGCACGGTTCGCTCAGCTGCGGCGGAGCGTGTCGATCAGGCCGGTGATCTCGAGCACTCGTCGTGCCGCCGCCGACAGGCCGCTGACGCTCAGGTCGACGTGCTGGTCGCGGGACCGGTTGGACAGCCCGATGATCGCCCGCAAGCCGCTGGAATCGATGAACCCGACGTCGGAGAGGTCGATCTGGATCGCGCTGGGCGCCTCGGCCAGGGCCTGGTTCGCCGCCGCCTCGAACGTGTTGGCGGACGACGCATCGATCTCCCCGTTCGCGACGAGGCGGGTGAGCCCGCCGTCGTAGAACACCTGGACCGTCAATGTGCTGTCCAGCGTTGCACGCGCGGAGACCTTCTCGTCGTCACTCACCGTTCGGGACGCTACCCCCCGCCCCCGTCCGCTAAACAGCCGGACGGGCCCCTCAGCCGATCAGGCGCTGCAGACCACGCAGCGGGATGCCGACCCGTGCGAGGCGGTGGCCGATCTCGTAGCGCACCTCGTAGGCGGCCTTCTGCAGCACCGCGACGTCCAGCAGCAGCTTGAGGTGCTCGGGGGTGGACGGGATCAGCCCGGAGCCGGCCATCTGATCGATGTAGGCGAGCGTGTACCGCTGGGCGCACCAGTCGCCGAACGCCGTCGCCCACTCGCGCAGCCGGTCGGCGTCGCCCATGCCCCGGCTGAAGGCGAGTGCCACCGCCTCGTTGGCGGCGTAGTCGAAGGAGCGGATCATCCCGGCGACGTCGACCAGCGGGGTGCGCTTGATCGAACGCTCGCCGAGCGGCCTGGCCGGCTCGCCCTCGAAGTCGATGAACGTGATCTCGCCGGCGCGGGCCAGGATCTGGCCGAGGTGCAGGTCCCCGTGCACGCGGATCCGACGCCCGTCGATGCGCGCCGGCAGCAGCTGCGCGGCGCGTTCGATCACGGCGCGACCGACGTGCGCCGCTTCCGCCGGGGTCATCACGTCCTGCAGCACCTCCTTGACCTCGGGACTGCGCATCGCGTTGATCGTCGCGCGCATCTCCGACCTCAGCGCCTGGTACATCGAGCGACGGGCGTGGGTGTCGAAGACCTGTGGTCGCATCCGCTCCTGCGACGACTTGGCCAGCGCCTTGTGCAGATCGGCGGTGCGGGTGCCGAGCAGCTGCGCGAACTCGAGCGCTTCCGCCAGCGCCGGCGCGATCTCGTCCGGGAGCGGCATCACGCCGAGCGGGGACGGGGCGACGATCGGGATCTTCGCCAGCTCCGGTTCGGCGGCTGTCCACTCGAGGAACCGCGAGGCCTGGTTGAGCACGATCGAATAGGTGTCCCGGGCTCCGTGCACCATCGTCACGACCGTCGCCACGGTGGTGCTCTCGCCGCCGTTCTTCGGAACGTACTCGGCGGTACCGACGAG
>JAODBQ010000399.1 GCA_025464045.1 Ilumatobacteraceae bacterium | reverse complement strand
CAACAGCTCGCTGCGCAGGTCACGCATGTGCGCGACCGGGTTCGCCAGCCACTTGCGGAAGTTGGCGCGCCCGGCGCGCGTGGCGGCGAGGATCGTCCGGTTGCCGCCGGCGATGCCGGGCTCCTCCCCCACGGCGTGGACGAAGCCCCTCGCCGTCAGCTGCTCGAGGGAACGGTAGGTGAGCGGGCGCGACATCGACCACACTCGCCCGATGTCGCCGCCAGGCTTCAGCCGCGCCGCGATCGCGAAGCCATGGCTCGGCCGCGCATAGAGGATCCCCAGGCACGCCCACTCCCCCAGCAACAGCACGTGTTGTTCTCGTGTGCGGCTCACGGCCACCATCGTCGCACCTCGCTGCGGCCGGGAACCCGACCGGCACGGGATCCGCAGGGTCGGGCGCCGACCAGGTCAGCAACCAGGCGAACTCGAACCCGTCGAGCTCCGCCATCCAGGCCGGGAGGCCTCGCGGAGCTCGACCCGAGCGCGCTCGTCCGGGTCGACCGCGGTCTGGACCAGCGATCTGGACCGGGGTCGGCGGACGCCCGACACCGATCGTACGGACGTCACCGGCCGGTGCCACGCCCAACGGCGAGCCAACGCTCGGCTCGGCCGCAGAGCCGGCTCGGCCACAGAGGCCGGACCGGCCGGACGAGCCGGACGGGCGCGATCGCTCACGCACGTCGGCCTCCTCCAGGGTTCGGTCGGTCGGGTTCACGACGGGTAGGACTCGATGTCGGTGGCCTTCGCCGAGGCGAACACCTCGTCGCCGGGGTGCAGGTCGAGGCTCTCCAACGCGGACGCGGTGATCTCCGCGGTGATCGGCAGCCGCCCATCGATGCCCACGCGCACGCGGTCGCCGAGCCGGTCGATGTCGCCCACCGTTCCGGCCCAGACGTTGCGCGCGCTGGTGTCCACCGTCGGCCCGCGCTGCAGCGAGATGGCCTGTGGCCGGATCACGGCGAACGCCGGGCCCGGCAGTGCGTCGGCGATCACCACGTGCGCACCGGTCGAGCTGAGGAGCACCCCGTCGACGATGTTCCCCACGACGAGGTTCGTCCCGACGAGCTCGGCGACGTAGCGCGACCTGGGGTGGGCGGTGACCTCGGCGATGCTGCCGATCTGGACGACCTTGCCGGCATCGAGGATGGCGACCCGGTCAGCGAGCGCGTAGACGTCCACCGGGTCGTGCGTGACGAGGATGCGCATCCCGTCGAACGTCTCCAGGTGTCGTCGCAGATCGCGGCGGGTGCCGCTGCGCGTGCCGACGTCGAGTGCGCCGAGCGGCTCGTCGAACAGCAGCACGCGCGGCTCGGTGGCCAGAGCTCTGGCAAGTGCGACCCGCTGCGCCTGGCCACCGGAGAGCTGCCGCGGCTTGTGCCCGGCGTGGCTGGAGAGGCCGACCCGTTCCAGCCACTCGCCGGCCCGTGCGCGCGCGGCGGCACGCGACGTGCCGCGGGCGCGCAAGCCGAACGCGACGTTCTCCAGCGCGGTCAGGTGGCTGAACAGCAGGTAGTCCTGGAAGACCATCCCGATCGGGCGTCGATCGGGTGACACGAACACGTCTCGGGCCGGATCGTCGAGCACGACGTCGTCCACAGCGATCCTGCCGGCGTCGATCGGGAGCAGACCGGCGATGGCGCGCAGCACCGTCGACTTGCCGGCGCCGTTGGGTCCGAGGATGGCGAGCAGCTCGCCCGGACGGACCGTCAGCTCGACGTCCAGCTCGAGGCCGCCGAGCTGCGCACCGATGGCCGCGTCGAGGGTCATCAGGCCGCCGGTCCGGTGGCGCCGCGCAACCACCGGTCACGCAGACCGACCAGCACCGCGAACGAGACCGCGATCAGCACGAGGCTGAGGATCAGCGCCTCGTCCGGGTTCGATTCGAGCGCGAGGTAGATCGCCAACGGCATCGTCTGCGTCGTGCCCGGGAAGTTGCCGGCGAACGTGATCGTGGCGCCGAACTCGCCGAGCGCACGGGCCCACGCCAGCACTGCGCCAGCGATCAGCGCCGGGCGGATCGTCGGCAGCGTCACCCGCCGGAACACGTACCAGCGCGAGCCGCCGAGCGTGCGCGCCGCGTCCTCGTACCGGTGGTCGAGCTGGCGCAGCGCGGCTTCGACGGTGATCACGAGGAACGGCATCGACACGAACGTCTGGGCGACGATCACGCCCCAGGTCGTGAACGGCAGACGGAAGTCGAACCACCGATCGAGGTACTGGCCGAACAGGCCGCGGCGGCCGAACGAGAAGAACAGCGCGACCCCGCCCACCACCGGCGGCAGCACCATCGACAACGTGCACAGCGCGCGCACGGCGCTGCGGCCGGGGAACTCGACCTGCGCGAGGAGCCAGGCCAGCGGCACCCCGAAGGCGATCGCGAAGCCGGTGGCCCACAAGGAGCACTTGATCGACAGCCACAGCGCGGTGCGCACCGCGTCGTCGCCGAGCACGCGCCACGTCGTGCTCCACGGCGCGCGCCAGAGCAGTCCGATGAACGGCAGCGCGAAGAATGCGATCGCGATCAATGCCAGGAACAGCGCAGGGGCGGGAAGACGCTGATTCCTGCCCCTCCGGCGACCTCGATGCGGCGGAGCCGCGGTGCTCACGGAGCCGTGAAGCCGTAACTCGCCAAGATCTTCTGACCCTGCCCGCTCAGCACGAAGTCGCTGAACGCCTTCGCACCGGCGGCGTTCGGGGCAGCCTTCAGCCCGACGATGGGGTACTCGGCGATGACGTTGATGTTGTCCGGGATGGCGACGCCCGCGGCCTTGCTGCCTGCCGCGGCGACATCGGTCGTGTAGACGATGCCGGCGTCGGCCTCACCCGAGGTGACCTTCGTGACGATCCCCTTCACGTTCTGCTCCAGCGACTTCGGGGTGACCGTCACTCCGGCGTTCGCGAGCACCTGCGCAGAGTACTTGCCGATCGGTACCGCGGGGTCGCAGTTGACGACGATCAGGTCGGGGTTGGCCAGGTCGGCCACACCCGTGACGCCCTTCGGGTTCTCGGCTCCGACGATGATCGCCAACGAGTTCTTGGCGAAGACGGCGGGCGTGGCTGCGTTCTCGCCGGCATCGGTGACCTTCTTCATGTTCGCCTGATCCGCCGAGGCGAAGACGTCGGCCGGAGCACCCTGGCTGATCTGGGTGACGAGGTCGGACGACGCGCCGAAGCTGACCGTCACCTTCGCGTCCGGGTGCTCGGTCATGAACGCCGTGGCGATCTCGTTGAACGAGTCGGTCAGCGAGGACGCGGCGAGCACCGTGATCGCCCCCGACACCGGGGTCGCCGGCACCGCGGTGGTCGGTGCCGCAGTGGTCGGTGCGGCGGTGGTGGCCGGAGCAGCCGCGGTAGCGGGCGTGGTGGACTCGGCGGAACCATCCGAGCCGCACGAGGCACCCAGGAGACCGAGCACGGCGACCGCGGTGATGACCAACCGAGCTGTTCTGCGCATGATCCGCCACAATAGTCATGCCGCGACTACTCAATGATCATCCACTGACCTCGAACCATGCGCAGCGAACGTCTGGGGCCACCTCGCCACCGCGCATCTCGAGCCGCACGGCTCGTCGAGGTCGCGCTGGGGTCGCGCCGGCGTCGAGTCGACGTGGATCAGCATCCGCCGGTCGCGCCTCCGGCCGCCGCCCCGGGATCACCACTCGGTGGTGCGGCGGGCGTGCTTCTTCTCGCCGTCGCGGCGCTTGCTCGCGAGGCGCCGCTCGACCGAACCCTTCGTCGGCTTGGACCGCCGGCGCGCCGGGCCCGGCGGTCGCGCCGCGTCGTCGAGCATCTCGCCGGCACGTTGCAAGCACTCCTGGCGGTTGCGCCACTGGCTGCGCGTCGTCTGGCTGGTGACGCGCAACCCGGCCGGGAACGCGTCGCGGATCCGGGCCACAGCCGGTTCTGCGCCGGTCACGGCGTCGACGTCCACGTCGAGGGTCACCTTCGACGAGGTCTTGTTGACGTGCTGGCCCCCGGCCCCGCCCGCCCGGGCGAACGACCACGTCTGCGCGCCGGCAGGGACGACCAGACCTCTCGCCGTGCGCAGTTCCGCGTCGCCGTCCATGTCCCCGAGTGTGGCGCGCCAGCAGGCCGGTTCATCGCGCACGCGCCGGTGCGCTACGAGCTGCGCCGGACTGCACGGCGGGCGAACGACCGCAGCCGCGCTCCCGGCCGGGCGGTGCTCTCGCCAAGTGTGCGTTGCTCGTCCGGCGTCAAGAGGACTGCGGCCGCGGCGATGTTCTCCTCGACGTGGGCCACGCGCGACGTTCCCGGGATCGGCAGCATCACCGGCGACCGCTGCAGCAGCCAGGCCAGGGCGAGCTGGGACGCCGTGACGCCGCGCACGGCGGCGAGCGTGGCCAACCGCCCACCGGGACGGGCCAACGCACCAGTGGCCAGCGGGAACCACGGGATGAACGCGATTCCGAGCTGCGCGACGCGATCGAGGAGCGGCTCGGAGCTGCGATCGGTGAGGTTGAACAGGTTCTGCACCGACGCGATCGTGGCGATCGCCCGCGCCTGCTCGAGCTCCGCGACCGAGACCTGGCTGAGACCGATGTGGCGCACCTTGCCGTCGTCGCGCAGCGC
>JAODBQ010000390.1 GCA_025464045.1 Ilumatobacteraceae bacterium | reverse complement strand
CGTGCCACTCGACGTCGTCGCGTCCACGAGCGGCGTGGACAGCACGACGCCGGCCGTGGGGTCCGTGGTCGACGGCCGGCTGGCCGACGAGGGCTCGACGGCGGTCTTCCCGTCCACGGACGCCGAGGTCGTCGACGGCGTGACCGTGACATGCACCCTCGTCACCAGCGACGGCGGCCACGTGGATCTGACCCTGCTCGCCGGCAAGAGCGGTGACGCGGCGATCACGATCGTGCCGCTGGCCTCGTACGCGGCCGGTCTCAACGCCGATCAGTCCGAGCAGCTGGCCAACGACGTCGCCCGCACGAAGGTCGGAGCCCTCGTCCCCGTCCCCGGCACGAGCGCTGTCGCGCTGCTGCACACGAAGGTCGCCGGCGCCTCGACCGCGGTGATCCTGCTGTCGTCCGAGCAGCTCAAGCGCGGCCAGATCGAGCAGCTCGCCCGTCAGCTCGACGAGCGGCTGCGCTGACGCACCTCCGCAGCCGCGAGGGCTACTGGCCGAACCACTGCAGCCAGGCGTCCTTCGACTTCGGCTTGAACACGTAGTTGGTCTCGCGCAGGGCCTCGATCGTGCCGCTCGACGGCATCGAGTAGCGGTGGCCGGGGAACACGACGGTGTCGTCGGGGAGCGCGACGAGCGTCTGCAGGCTGTCGAACATCGCCGCCGGATCGCTGCCGGGCAGGTCGGTGCGGCCGCATCCCTCGAGGAACAGGGTGTCGCCGCTGACCAGCCGACCGTCGACGTGGAAGCACTGGCTACCCGGGGTGTGCCCAGGCGTGTGGACGAGGGTGATCTCGATGTCGCCGACGCGCAGGACGTCGCCGCCGTCGTGGGCCACGAGCTGGTCGTCGGTGAGCCCCGTGGTGCGCTCGACCCACGGCACCTCGGCGCGATTGACGTGCACGGGGCAGTCGCTGCGTTCGAGCAGCGAGGCGACGCCTTCGATGTTGTAGCCCATCATCGAACCGCCGACGTGATCGGCGTGGTAGTGGGTGGCGAGCACGCCGGAGAGACGCATCCCGTCGGCCTCGATCACGTCCAGCAGGTCGCCGACGGCGTACGCGGGGTCGACGAGCACGCACTCGCCGGTCGCTCGATCGCCGATGGCGTAGACGAAGTTGACCATCTGCGTGGCGATCGGGTCGCCGACCGCGAAGTCGCGGCCGGAGAGCAGCTGGCGGAAGTAGAAGCGGTCGGTCGGGTCGCTCACCCCGTTGACTGTACGCCCAGCCGGCACGGCCGCCGCAGCCACCTCGAAGCTGCTCGGCCGGTACCGTGCTGGCGATGACCGAGACGCCCTCGACGGAGCTGTTGACGCGCCTCGACGCCGGCCAGGCGATCGTCTACGGCGGCAACCTGGTGGCGCGCGTGCCCGCCGAGCTCGCCGCGACGTTCCGGGCGGGAGACCGGCTCGTGGTCGTGCACGAGACGGGTGACCTGCTGCACATCCCCCGCGCCGACCACGAGATCGTCGCGACGGCCGTCGGCGCGGCGACCGGTGCGTTCGCCGCGCTGGCCGATGTCGGCGATGACCAGATCACCGCGTTCTTCGACGGGTTCGCCGCGCGCCTCGCCGACGAAGAGGTGTTCGCGGCTGTCGCGGCGGCCAACGCCGAAGACGTCGCCGATGCGCGCCGCCGCGCCCGGGCGACGGGCAGGCTGGAGCTCACGCCGTCGATGCGCACGGCGATGATCGAGGGCCTGCGCAGCTGGCGCGACGCGCCCGTCCGCCGGTCGCAGCACGTGGGCACGGTGGCCCACGAAGGCTGGTGCGTCGAGTCGTGGCGCGATCCGCTCGGCGTGGTCGGGTTCGTGTTCGAGGGACGGCCGAACGTGTTCGCCGACGCCACCGGTGTGCTGCGCACGGGCAACACCGCGGTGTTCCGCATCGGCAGCGACGCGCTGCGCACGGCGCGGGCGATCATGTCCGTCGCCGTGCAACCGTCGCTGTCGGCCGCCGCCCTCCCGCTCGGCGCCGTGCAACTCGTCGACGCCGCTGCTCACGCGGCCGGCTGGGCGCTGTTCGCCGACGCACGGCTGTCGCTGGCGGTCGCACGCGGCTCTGGCCCTGCGGTCGCCCAGCTCGGCGCAGTGGCCCGTCAGCACGGTGTGCCGGTGAGCTTGCACGGCACGGGTGGCGCGTGGTTGGTGGCGGACGCGACGGCCGACCTCGACGAGTTCTCGGCGGCGGTGCGCAACTCCCTCGACCGCAAGGTCTGCAACACCCTCAACGTCTGCTGCGTCGTCGCCGACCGCACCGACGCCCTGCTCGGCGCGTTCCGCGACGCGGTCCGCGCCGCCGGTGCGGCGCGCGGCGTCGAACCCATCGTGCACGAGCTCACCGTCGACGATCCGCTCCTCGGGCACGAGTGGGAGTGGGACGCGGTGCCCGAGCTGGCGTTGGTCGTCGTCGCCGACGTGGCCGCAGCGGTGGCGGCGTTCAACCGGTTCAGCCCCCGGCTCGCGGCGTCGTTGATCAGCACCGACCCGGCCGCGCACGACGTGTTCTACGCGACCGTCGCTGCCCCGTTCGTGGGGGACGGGTTCACCCGGTGGGTCGACGGGCAGTTCGCGCTCGGTCAGCCCGAGCTCGGGCTGTCCAACTGGCAGTCCGGGCGGCTGTTCGGTCGCGGAGGCGTGCTGTCGGGTGATTCGGTGCACACGATCCGGCTGCGGGCGCGGGTCAGCGATCCCGATCTCCACCGCTGACACCACTGCCCTGCCCACGCTCACTACCTTGTGCGCCGTGAAGCGGACGGGGTGGGTCGTCGGGCTCGTCGCGCTCCTCGTCGGCTGCAGCACCTCGAGCGGACGACCGCCGATCGTCCTCGACGCACCACCGCCCGCCGCCCAGTCGGCGACGACCACGGCGGTCGACGGCTCGGTCTCGGCGACGGACCCACCTCTCGGCGGACGCGGTCCGTCGGCCGGCCCGTCCACGGCGTCGCCGCCGTCCGCGGGAAGCTCGCCCGCCAGCGCGCCGTCGGCCTCGACCGCCGATCCGGACGGGATCGGCGACGTGCTGTACCCGGGTCTCGGCAATCCCGGGATCGATGTGCAGCACTACGACATCGATCTCACCTACGACCACTCGACGACCACCGTCACCGCCGACGTCGGCATCGACATCCGCTTCACCGAGCGGCGCACGACGTTCACGCTGGACACCACCGGGCCGCAGACCGTCGACGGCGTGACGATCGACGATCGCCCCGTCGACTTCGCTCGCGACGGCGGCGAGCTGCGGATCACCCCGCACGAGCCGGAGGCGCAGGGCGCCGCGGCTCGCGTCGACGTCCGCTACCGCTTCACCGGTGATGCCGCGGGTGGTGGGCCGCTCCCGGCAGGCTGGTTCAACACCGACAGGGGCTCGTACGTCCTCAACGAACCCGACGGGGCCAGCCGGTGGCTGCCGAGCAACGACCATCCGAGCGACAAGGCCACGTTCCGCTTCACGGTCCACGTCCCCGCGGGCGTCACCGGGGTGGCCAACGGCGAACTGGTCGCGCACGACACCTCGGGTGACCGCTCGACGTGGGTCTGGGTCGAGGACGAGCCGATGGCCACCTACCTGATCCAGCTGCTCACCGGCGACTACGAGATCGTCGACACCACGGGTCCGCACGGCCTTCCGTTGACCAGCGTCGTGCTGGGCTCCGACACCGCGCGGATGCAACCGCTGATCGATGCGATCGGATCGCAGATCACGTACCTCGAGCAGTTCTTCGGGCCGTACCCGCTCGACCGCTACGGGATCGCCGTTGCCGACAGCAGTCCGCAGGTGGCGATGGAGACCCAGGGTCGATCGCTGTTCAGCAGCCGCGCCCTCAACGGCGACCTCGCCCTCGACGGCCCGATCCTCGCCCACGAGCTGACCCACCAGTGGTTCGGCGACGCCGTCACCCCGGCGCGGTGGAAGGACGTCTGGTTGAACGAGTCGTTCGCCACCTACGGCCAGTGGCTGTGGATCGCCCGCGGCGCGGGTGGGTCGGCGTCGGCGTCGCTCGACGCGATCGCCGAGCAGGCCCTGCACGCCCGCCAGCCGGGGGCCACCGCCGACCCGAGCATCGACGACCTGTTCGGCACCAACGTCTACGACGGTGGTGCCGTCGTGCTGCACGCGTTGCGCCTGACCATCGGCGACACGCTGTTCTTCCAGCTCCTCCAGCGTTGGGTGGCCGACAACGACGGTGCCTCGCGCACCACCGCCGACTTCATCGCACTCGCCGAGGAGGTGTCGGGGAGCGACCTCACGAAGTTCTTCGACGACTGGCTCTTCGCGGCGCGGACGCCGACGACGTTCCCGGCTCCCGCGCCCGCTCCGACGTCGCCCACCACCACTCTCGGGTGACCGGACCGGTCGCCGCGCGCCGGGCCACCGGTCGGCTTGCCCGTCGTCGGCTCGTGCTGATCGGCCCGGCTGGTGAGGCGCACCATCGCGTCGACGCCCCGCCAACGCGGCGACCGCCACAGGGTGACGGCACCTCGCCGAGTCGTGTGGCGCAGGGCTCGGCCGGCCGTGTCAGCGAGGTTGCGGCGAGGTGAGGTAGGCGCTCGGGCAGAGGTCGCGGTAGGCGAGGGCGCCGCCGGTCGAACGGGCGTCGACCACCGCGGCGACACACGCCATCGCAAAGCAATCGGCACCGGCTTCGAGCACCGCGTTGAACGCCAGCGGCCGGCGACGAGCGGTGAGGAAGTCCGGCAGCGCCGGCTCGGCCAGCTCGTGGGTGCCCGTGGCGAGCGCGAAGATCGTGTCGCCGTCGAACATCGAGTGCACCGGGCGAACCGCTCGGGCGAGCCCGTCGTGGGCGACGCAGGCGAACTTCTGGCACTCGGCCTTGGTCAGCCGAGCCGAGCAGGCGACGACACCGATCGTCGTGTTCAGCGGTAGGGGCATCGCTGCGGGCGGAGCACCGGCGGACGCGTTCACCGGCGAGATCGCCGCCACGGTCTCCAGGTATGCGCGCAGCGC
>JAODBQ010000351.1 GCA_025464045.1 Ilumatobacteraceae bacterium | reverse complement strand
GTGCTCAGGCCCGGGTTCGGCGGCTGCGTCGTGGTGGGCGGCAGCGTGGTGGTCGGCTCCGGCAGGGTGGTCTCGAGCTGGACGCTGGTGCCGGTGGCCGCGGGGAGCAGTTGCAGGTCGGCGGGATGGCCGATCGCCGCCGGCCACGGCGGCAGCGTGGTCGTGGAGACCGCTGTCGTCGACGAGTCGGCCGGGACGGACGTCTCCTCGACACCGGTCGCCGACGATCGTGCGGACGTCGGACCGCTCGCCTGCGCAACGGCCGTCGCACCCGCACCCATCACCAGGATTGCGAGCATCACAACCAGCCGTCGCCACATAGGCGGCGGATTCTAGGGGGAGGGGGTGGCCTCCGTCGCCGCCAGTGTGACGGCGCACGCGAACAGCTCGCCGTCGACGTATTCGATCCGGCTGATCGAACCAGCCTCGCGCAGGTCCGCTTCACCGGCACGCAACGCCGCATGGACCGCGGGCGAGGCGGTGACCACGACCGTGTCGACGGCGGCGCGCTGGCTGACCTTCGCGTCCGTCTTCGCTCGGCGGATCTGGGTCATCGCCGCCGACACCGGCTCGAGCAGGTCGGCGTCGCCGCCGAGCTCGACGCGCGTCGGCCACGGGGCGAGGTGCACCGAGCCGTCCTGCCACCACGACCAGACCTCGTCGGCGACGAACGGGAGGAACGGTGCGAACAACCGGTGGAGGGTGCCCAGCGCGAGGCGCAGGGCGGCACGGGCCGATGCCGCCGGGGTCTCGCCGCGTGCACCGTAGGCACGACCCTTGACCAGCTCGACGTAGTCGTCGCAGAACCACCAGAAGAACGTCTCGGTGCGCTCCAGGGCGCGGGCGTAGTCGTAGTCGTCGAACGCCACGGTCGACTCGGTGATCACCTCGTCGAGTCGAGCGAGCATCGCCAGGTCGATCGGATCGGTGATCGCGCCGGCGCCAGCCGCCACGTCGCCGGCCGCGAGGACGAACTTCGACGCGTTGAGCAGCTTGTTGGCCAGCTTGCGGCCGATCTTCATCTGGCCCTCGTCCATCGCGGTGTCGATGCCAGGACGGGCGTTGGCCGCCCAGTAGCGCACCGCGTCGGCCCCGTACTGATCGATCAGCGGCAGCGGGGTGACGACGTTGCCGACGCTCTTGGACATCTTCTTGCGGTCCGGGTCGAGGATCCATCCGCTGATCGCCGCGTTCGCCCACGGCAGCGAGTGGTGCTCGAGCTGCGAACGCACGACGGTCGCGAACAGCCAGGTGCGGATGATGTCGTGAGCCTGCGGACGCACGTCCATCGGGAAGACGCGGCCGAACAGGTCCGGATCGTCCAGCCAGCGGCCGGCGATCTGCGGGGTCAACGACGACGTCGCCCAGGTGTCCATGACGTCGCTGTCCCCGGCGAACCCGCCGGGCTGGTTGCGCTGATCCGCCGTGTAGCCGGCGGGCACGTCGGTGCTCGGATCGATCGGCAGGTCGGCGTCGGGCGGGACGATCGGGCGATCGTGGTCGACCTCGCCGTGGGTGTCGACCGGGTACCACAGCGGGAACGGAACGCCGAAGAACCGCTGGCGGCTGATCAGCCAGTCGCCGTTGAGCCCCTCGACCCAGTTGGCGTAGCGGTGGCGCATGTGCTCGGGGTGGAACTCCAGCTCCCGGCCACGGCGCAGGAACGTGTCGCGCAGCTCGGTGGACCGGCCCCCGTTGCGGATGTACCACTGTCGGCTGGCGACGATCTCGAGCGGACGGTCGCCCTTCTCGTAGAACTTCACCGGATGCTGGATCGGCCGGGGGTCGCCGTGCAGCGCGCCGGACTCGCGCAGCTGCTCGACGACGACGGCCTGCGCCTGCTTCGCGGTCCTGCCGGCGATCGCCGCGTACGCGGCCTGGCCGCCGGCCGGGATCCACTCCGGCGCTGTGGTCGACAGCCGCCCGTCGCGCCCGATCAGGGCGCGGGTCGGCAGGTCGAGCTCGCGCCACCAGATGACGTCGGTGACGTCGCCGAAGGTGCAGATCATCGCGATGCCGGTGCCCTTCTCCGGGTCGGCGAGCGGATGGGCGAGCACCGGCACCTCCACCCCGTAGAGCGGTGTGGTGACGGTGGTCCCGAACAGCGGCTGGTAGCGGGCGTCGTCGGGATGGGCGACGAGCGCGCAGCACGCCGCGATCAGCTCCGGCCGCGTGGTGTCGATCTCGACGTGAGCGTCGGGACTGGCCTCCGCGGCGACTCGGGCGAACGCGATCTTGTGGTAGGCGCCGGGCATCTCCTTGTCGATCAGCTCGGCCTGTGCGACCGCGGTGCGGAAGTCGACGTCCCACAGCGTCGGGGCGTCCTGCTGGTACGCCTCGCCGCGCGCCAGGTTGCGCAGGAACGCGGCCTGGCTGGTGCGGATCGTCTCGTCGCCGATGGTGGTGTACAGGTAGTCCCAGTCCACCGAGAGCCCGAGGCGCCGGAACAGCTCCTCGAAGGCGACCTCGTCGTCGGCGACGAGGCGCTTGCACAGCTCGACGAAGTTCGGCCGGCTGACGGGCACCTGCTGCTTCGGATCGGGCTTCGCCGGCGGCCGGAAGTCCGGGTCGTACGGCAGCGACGGCTCGCAGCGGACGCCGAAGAAGTTCTGGACCCGGCGTTCGGTGGCGAGGCCGTTGTCGTCCCACCCGAGCGGGTAGAAGACGTTGCGGCCGCGCATCCGTTGGAAGCGGGCGATCGTGTCGGTGTGGGTGTAGCTGAACACGTGACCGATGTGCAGCGACCCGCTGACCGTGGGCGGCGGGGTGTCGATCGAGAACACCTCGCTGCGCGCCGTGGTCCGGTCGAAGCGGTACAGGCCGTCGGCCTGCCAGCGCTCACCCCAGCGCGCCTCGAGGCCGTCGAGCGACGGCTTGTCCGGGACGTTTCGAGCGGTTGGCGTGCTGGTCATGGCGCAAACAGGCTAGGTCGACGACCCGCCATCGTCAGCGGTCGATTCGGGTCCGAGCAACTCGGCCAGGCGGCCGGCCCAGTCCAGCCCCTCGGTGGATCCGCCGCCGGCGTGGACCGCGTCGCGCTCGGCCGCGAGCGCATCCGCCGCAGCGCTCAGACGTGGCGTCAACACCTCGGCGGCGATGCGGTCGCGCACGTGCTGGGCCAGCGCCGGGCTGGCCCCCCCACTGCTGACCGCGACGGTCAACCGGCCGCGGCGGGCCACCGCGGGGAGGATGAAGGTGCAGTTCACGGGATCGTCGGCAGAGTTGACGAGCACCCCGGCGCC
>JAODBQ010000344.1 GCA_025464045.1 Ilumatobacteraceae bacterium | reverse complement strand
GCGATCCGAACGTGGTCCTGCTCGACCAGGCGCGGTCCGGCGACGTCGACGCGCCCGACGTGGCCGCGGCCGGCGAGCAGCTCACCACTGCACTCGCGGGCGTTGCAGGCGTCAGCCAGGTGGCGTCCTACTGGTCGCTCGGCGAGGCACCGGCGATGCGCAGCCTCGACGGCACGAAGGCGTTGATCGTCGCACGCATCGACGGCGGCGACGACGAGGTCGATGCTCGGTTGACGTCGCTGACCGCCGAGCTCGGCGGGGATCAGGGCGCGGTCACGGTCACGATCGGCGGTCGGGCCGCGGTCGACGCCGACCTCTCGAACCAGATCGGCGGTGACCTCGCCGTCGCCGAGAGCATCGCCGTGCCGATCACGCTCGTCCTGCTCGTGCTCGTGTTCGGAGGGCTGATCGCGGCCGGGCTCCCTCTCGTCGTCGCCCTGATCTCGGTGGCCGGCACGTTCCTCAGCCTGTTCGTGATCGGGTCGCTGACCGATGTCTCGATCTACTCGATCAACCTCACCACGGCGCTCGGCCTCGGGCTGTCGATCGACTACAGCCTGTTCATCGTCAACCGCTTCCGGGAGGAGCTCGCCCGCGGCACGTCGCCCCGCGATGCGGTCGTGCGCACGGTCGAGACGGCCGGGCGCACCGTCGCGTTCTCGGCGTTCACCGTTGCTGCGTCGCTCGTCGCGCTGCTCATCTTCCCGCTGTACTTCCTCCGCTCGTTCGCCTACGCCGGCATCTCCGTCGTGCTCATCGCGGCGGCGGGCGCGGTCGTGTCGCTGCCCGCGCTGCTGGCCGTGCTCGGCCACCGCGTGGACGCGCTCGGCGTCCGCCGTCACGCTCGTCACGGTCACGGTGGGCCGCTCCGCGACGGCTTCTGGCAGCGCCTCGCGCAGGCCGTGATGCGCCGTCCGATCCCGATCGCGGCCGGCGCGATCGCGCTGCTCCTCGTGCTCGGCGCGCCCTTCCTGCGGGTCGCGTTCGCCCTGCCGACGGCGGAGTCGCTCCCCAAGGACTCGCCGGCGCGCCGGTTCGACGACCGGCTCGCCACCGAGTTCGCTGCGGATTCCAGCGAGTCGTTCGCCATCGTCGTCCCCCAGCTGGACAACGCCACCGGCTCTGCCGCCCTCGACGCCTACGCGCAGCAGGTGTCGGCACTCGACGACGTGACCCAGGTCGACACGCTCACCGGCACCTACCGCGACGGCGCGTCCGTGGCCCCCGCGAGCGCGCGCAACGCGGCGTACGCCGCGGGGTCGAGGGGCGCGTACCTCGCCGTGACGCCCGCCGTGGAGCAGCGCTCCGCCGCGGGCGAGTTGTTGGTGCACCGGATCCGTGCGCTGCACCCGCCGTTCGCCGACGGCGTGCACGCCCTGGTCGAGGGATCGGCCGCGCAGCTGATCGACACCAAGGCTGCGATCGCCGATCGCCTGCCGTACGCGCTCGGGATCATCGCGCTGATCACGTTCGTGCTGCTGTTCCTCGTCTTCGGCAGCCTGCTCGTGCCGATCAAGGCGATCGTGCTCAACCTGCTCTCACTGACTGCCACGTTCGGGGCGATGGTGTGGATCTTCCAGGACGGTCACGGTGCGGGGTGGCTCGGCTTCACCGCCACCGGATCGATCGACACCTCGATGCCGATCCTGATGTTCTGCATCGCGTTCGGGTTGTCGATGGACTACGAGGTGTTCCTGCTGTCGAGGATCAAGGAGGAGCACGACTGCACCGGCGACAACACGCGCGCCGTGGCCGTCGGGCTCGAGCGCACGGGCCGGATCGTGACGGCCGCCGCGGCGCTGCTGGCGGTCACGTTCCTGGCGTTCGCGACCAGTGGCGTGACCTTCATCAAGATGTTCGGGCTCGGACTGGCGCTCGCCGTGGTGATGGACGCGACGATCATCCGCGGGCTGCTCGTCCCGGCGTTCATGCGTCTCGCCGGCGACGCGAACTGGTGGGCCCCTGCCTGGATGCGCCGGATCCACGCCAGGATCGGCATTCGCGACGACGGTCCGCGGCGGCCTTCACCCGGTCCAGCGGTCCGATCCGTCGTGCCCGACCGCGTCGAGCAACGCCGCGACGGGTTCGGGGACGGGATCGCGGAAACGGGTGTGCAGCACCTCGTTGCCCTCGTCGTCGACGATCGTGACGACGTAGGAGTACGCGTCCCTGGCCCGTGAGGTAGCGCCCGGTTCGAGCCCGGCATGCACGAGCGCGACCGCTGCGTCGTGCGCGGGCGAGCCGGGCTCGGCGATCCGCCGCGACTCGAACACCTGTCCCGTGAGGCCTCCGCTCCGTCGGACGTTGACCGTGAGTGGGCCCTTTGGAAGGATCGTCACGGGTCGTCCTCGATGCCGGACGACATGCGGCAACCCCCCCACGGCGTCCGTGTACACGAAGGAGCACGATGCACGATCCGCGTCACCGGCACACGTTCTGCTCGATCGTCCCGCCCTACATCATCGAAGCCCTCGCCGTCAGCGGCGACCGCAGCTCCATCCGCGCTGCGCAGCAGACGCTGCGGCTCGACGCCGAGATCCGTCGTCGCCGAGCCACCCGGGCTCCTGCGCGCCAGGCACCGAAGGCCGCGACGTCCGCGTCGAGCACCCCGCACCTCAGCCGCACGGTCTACGACGCGAGGCACAAGACGACGCTGCCGGGGACGAAGGTCCGCTCCGAGGGTGGGCCGAAGTCCGGCGACGTCGCCGTGGACGAGGCGTACGACGGCACGGGGGACACGTTCAACTTCTACTGGGACATCTTCGCACGGGACTCGATCGACGACGAGGGGCTCCCGCTGCTCAGTTCGGTCCACTACGCCACGAACTACGACAACGCGTTCTGGGACGGGACGCGGATGATCTTCGGCGACGGCGACACCACGGTCTTCAACCGGTTCACGATCTCGGTCGACGTGATCGGCCACGAGCTGACGCACGGCATCACCGACCACCTCGCGGCGCTCGAGTACCAAGGTCAGTCCGGTGCGCTCAACGAATCGATGTCCGACGTGTTCGGCTCGATGGTCAAGCAGTACTCGGCCCCGACCCGGCAGCACGCCGCGGATGCCGACTGGCTGATCGGGGCCGGCCTGCTCGCGAAGGGCATCAAGGGCACCGCGCTGCGATCGATGAAGGCGCCGGGCACCGCGTACGACGACCCGAAGCTCGGAGGCAAGGACCCGCAACCGGCCTCGATGTCCGGCTACGTCACCACCGACGACGACGAC
>JAODBQ010000318.1 GCA_025464045.1 Ilumatobacteraceae bacterium | reverse complement strand
CTGCGCCGCTCGATCGCGATCACTGCCGATGCCGGCCTGCGCGACCTCTACAACGAGGTCAGCGCCTACCCCACCGTGGTCGAGGTTGCGGCCCGTGAGCCGCACCAGCTCGGCGACGGGCCGCCGCTCCTCGTCCCGGTGACGTTGCTCGCCGCGGACGGTGTGACCGAGCTGTCGCTGTTCACCACCCTCACCACGTTCGGCACACCGCGCGACGTGACGCTCGACGAGCTGGCGGTGGAGCTGTTCTTCCCCGCCGACGACGACACCGACGTCCTGCTGCGCAGCGCGGCGATGGCGGCCGGCTGACGCCGTCGTCCCGGACGTGTCGCGCTCCGACCGGATCCGACGCCGTCACCGCATGGCAGCTCCGGCGGCGACGTCTAGCGGGCGAGCTCGTCGACGACGTCGGCACCGGGGAGCGCGGCGAGGGCCGCGGGTGCCACGCGGATCTTGATCGAGCGGCTGCCGCCGCCGACGATCACCTCCGGGCGAGTCAGCACCGCGGCGTCGATCCACAGCGGAACGGCCGCCGGCAAGCCGAACGGCGTCACCCCGCCGATCTCCATTCCCGTCAGCTCGACGGTGTCCGCAGCCGACGCGAACGACGCCTTGCGCGCCTCCAGCCGGCGGCGAATCGTGCCGTTGACGTCCAGGCGCATGTTCGCCAGTGCGACGCAGGCGGCGAACCGCGGGGGATCGGACTTCGAGGCGACGAGGATCGTGTTCGCCGAGTCGTCGAGCGAGTAGCCATAGGCCGCGCAGAAGGCGGCGGTGTCGGCCAGCTCGGGATCGCAGGGGAGCACCTCGGCGCGGATGCCGAGCGTTGCGGTGACCTCGGCGAGCTTGGCGGTGACGATCCGCTCGAGCGCGGTGAGGAACGCCGAGCCGTCTGCCGTCATCGGGTCATGGTACGAGGGTGCTGCTCGTGGGACCCAACGCGCCGGGCAGCTACGGCGCGAGCTCCGCCAGGAACCAGTCGTCGGCCGCCGCGCCGGCCATCCACACGGCGAGCGCCGACGCGTCCATCGCGCGGGAGATGAGGTAGCCCTGCACGGCGTCGCAGCCGAGATCGCGCAGCGCGTCGACCTGCTCGATGTGCTCGACGCCCTCGCCGACGACCTGGAGGCCGAGCATGCTCGCCAGGCCGGCGACGGCCGCGATCACCGCCCGGTCCTCGCGGTGGTCGACCACGCCGGTGACGAACGAGCGGTCGATCTTGATCGCGCTGAGCGGGTAGCGGCGCACGTGGGTGAGCGAGGAGTAGCCCGTCCCGAAGTCGTCCAGCGACAGCGACACACCCATCGCGCAGAGCTCCAGCAGGGTGTGCTCCGGCGAGACCCGACCGCCGCCCGCGCGCCGGGCCAGCGTGGCGTTCTCGGTGATCTCGACGCGCAGCCGCTCGGGATCGAGACCGTGGCGGGCCAGGATGACCGCGAGGCGGTCGCAGAGGGTGCGTTCGGCGAGCTGGGTGACGGAGAGGTTGACGCACAGCTGGAGGTCGGCCGGCATCGTGGCCAACGTCGCACACGCAGATTCGAGGACCGCGTCGCCGAGCATCAGGTCGAGCCCGGCGTCGGCCGCGAGATCGAGGAACGCCGATGGCTGGAGCATCCCGAGCCGCGGGTGGTTCCACCGGACCAGAGCCTCCACCGCGATCGTGCGGCGGGTGCCGATGTCGGCGATCGGCTGGAAGTGGGCGACCACCTCGTTGCGCTGCAGACCGGCGGCGAGGTCGTCGGCGAGCTGCCGCCGCTCGACCGACGAGCGACGTCGGTCCGGAAGGCTGCGCACCGGCTCACCGCGTCGCCCGGCCTTGGCGTCGTACATCGCGATGTCGGCGTCGGCGAGCACACCCGCCACGGTCGACCCGTTCGTCCGCAGTGCCACGCCAACGCTCGCGCTGATCCGCACCGGGCCCGCGCCGATGATGTACGGCGCCTCGAGCTCGCGCTCGATCCGCTCGGCGAGGAGCGTCGCCAAGTGCTGCTCCGCGACGCCGATCGCGAGCACGACGAACTCGTCACCGCCCACGCGGCTGACGATGTCCGCCGGCCGCACGAGCCGGCGCAGCCGCTCGCCCACCGAGCGGAGCAGTTGGTCGCCGGCCTCGTGTCCGAGCAGGTCGTTGACGGGCTTGAAGCGATCGAGATCGATGAACAGCACGGCCGCGCTGCGGCCTGCGGCGAGGAGCACACTCATCTGCTCGAGCAGCACGGCACGAGTGCTGAGGTCCGTCAGGGCGTCGTGGCTGGCGACGCGCTCGAGGGCCTCGCGGGCGATGTGCAGGTCGGTGATGTCGTGGCCGGTGACCACGAGTCCGCCGACCACCGGATCGTCGAGCAGGTTGACGATCTCGAAGCGGATCGGACGCGAAGGCATGTTCGCGGCCGGCGACACGGCCAGTGCGTACGTCGGGTTCATCCGCATCGCCGCCTCGCAGGTGGCGTGCTCTCCCGTGGTGATCGCCTGATGGATCGCCGTGGCCAGTGCGGCCGCGCTCTCGGACGAGGCGAACCCGACGAGGGTGTGGCCGATGACCTCGGTCGGGTCGTGGCCGAGCAGGCGGGTGAACGCACCGTTGACGCTCTCCACCGTCCCGTGCCGATCGAGCAGCAGCGTGATCGACGCGGCGTGTTGGAC
The DNA here is from genome assembly GCA_025464045.1 of Ilumatobacteraceae bacterium. GTDB lineage: Bacteria > Actinomycetota > Acidimicrobiia > Acidimicrobiales > Ilumatobacteraceae > JAODBQ01. The sequence continues at coordinate 1,400 of JAODBQ010000318.1, read as the reverse complement.
GATCTGTTGGAACCGGGCGACGTCGTCGCCGGACACCTCCCACATCCGGCGCGCGGTGAGGTCTCGCGCCACGCAGATCAGACCATCGACGCCGTCGACGTCGGTCGCGTCGGCGCCGACGATCTCCAGCCACGTCCACGAGCCGTCGCCACGCCGCACGCGCACCTCGATCGGCGTGCCCTGACGCTTGCCCTGGAGCGCAGTGGCCGACGAGATCACGACCGCGACGTCGTCGGGGTGGACGAGGTCGAGCGCGCTCCGGCCGATCCACTCGGACGGCTCGAACCCGAGGACGTCCTTGGCTGCGGCGTTGACGTACCGCAGGCGCACGTCCTCGTCGACGACGAACACGACGTCGGGGAGCCGGGCGAGCAACGCCTCCTGGTCCAGCATCCAGCTCATCCCCACATCATCACCGAGATCATCGACCATTCGGAAACGAGCGGGGGTGAGCTGCCGCGTTCACCGGTCAATGCACGTCCAGACGGTCAGACCGAGATGAACCGACGAACGGCGATGATCCTCTCGCTGGCTGGGAGCGAACCGATGCCGACCGTCGATCCCGGCTTCGGCGACTGGACCCACTGGGTCGAGCTGATCGCCATGCCGACGTGGCTGATCATCCCCGGCGTGGCCGAGCCGGCGGTGAACACCAGATCGCCGGGCAGGATCGGCGTCGTCTTCCAGTCGACGGGCGTGCCCTGCGTGGCCTGCATCGCGCTCTGGTGGATGAGCTGGACGCCCGCCTGGGCATACGCCGCGAGCACCAGGCCGGAGCAGTCGTAGCTGACCGGCCCGGCGCCGGCGAACTGGTACGGCTTGCCCATCTGCGCCAGCGCGAACGCCAGCACGCTGTCGAGCTTGGCATTGCCGGTGGAGGCGATGTTGACGCGCGGCGCGCTCGTCGCCGGGGTGGTGGCCGGGGCGGCCGGCGTGGTCGTGGCGGTGGCGGTGGCCGAGGCAGCGATGTTGGCCGCCGGCGGCGCGGCGGCGACGTTGCTGGCCGTCGCCTTCGGCGTCGTGCTGGCACCGGCGGGGATCACGATCGCCCGCCCGGGGAAGATCGCGCTCATCGCGGTGAAGTTGTTCGCCGCGAGCAGGCCGTTGAACGACACCGCGAAGCGGCGGGCGATGCCGTAGAGGTAGTCGCCACTGACGACGGTGTAGCTCGTCGCCGCGGCGGTGGTGCCGGCCGCCGGCGCGGTGGTCGCCGAGCTCGGCGGCGGGGTTGGCGTCGTCGTCTTGGTGGCAGCCGTCGTCTTGGTGGTCGATCGTGTGGTGGATGTGGCGACCGTCGTCGCCGGGGCCACGGGTGGGACGACGGCACCGGGCGGGGCGACGAGCTGCTGGCCGGGGAGGATCAGGCTGGTGGCGACGAGGTTGTTCGCGCTGAGCAGCGT
>JAODBQ010000294.1 GCA_025464045.1 Ilumatobacteraceae bacterium | reverse complement strand
TCCTCCCGTGACGGCCGGGGTGCTCGCGGGGGAGGCTGGTGTGCTGCTGCGCGAGTTCTTCGCGGCCCGACGCGCCGCGATCCGCGAACAGCCTGGATGAGTCGTCCCGCTCGCCGCTAGTCTGCCTGCCCGGAAGGGTGCCAGTGTGGACGAATGGGACGGTCTCGAACACCGTTGAGGTCTTTCGGGTCTCCGTGGGTTCGAATCCCACCCCTTCCGCCAACGGCCCTCGGTGGGCGGCGGAATGCCTGAGGGCGACACGATCCGCCGCCTCGCCGAGCGGATCGACGGCCGGTTCGCCGGCCAGCGGGTGCGCCGGTGCGTCGTCCGCGATCCCCGGCTCGTCGGCGTCGACCTCACCGGCCGGGTGCTGCTCGGTGCCGATGCGGTCGGCAAGCACCTCCTGATCCGGTTCGACGACGCCCGAACGCTGCATGCGCACCTGCTGATGACCGGTTCGTGGCGTGTCGGGCCGGCCGCGACGGAGCCGGACTGGCGCCGTCGGGTCGAGCTGTGGCTGGACGACGGCCGGCTCACCGCGCTGGACGTGCCGCTGCTCGGGATGATCGCCACCGCCGACGAGGCGAGCCTGGTCGGGCACCTCGGTCCCGACCTGTGCGCTCCCGGCCCACCAGACCTCGTCACGGTCGTCGCCAACCTGGAGCGCGAGCAGGTGCGGCCGCTCGCCGCGGCGCTCCTCGATCAGCGCAACGTCGCCGGCTGGGGCAACCTCTATGCCAACGAACTGCCGTTCATCGTCGGCGTCTCGCCGAACCAGCCGGTCGGCGCGATCAGCGGGCTGGACGATCTCGTCGGGATCGGCGCCGCGCTGATCCGCACGAACGCGGCGCGTGGACCACAGAACACGACCGGCCGGCGGCTGGCGACCGACGACCACTGGATCTACCCCAAGCGTGGCCGGCCGTGTCCGCTGTGCGGCACCCGCCTCGTCGGGTTCGACGAGCGCGAGAGCCCGTGGGGGCGGGTGACCACGTGGTGCCCGGCGTGCCAGCCGGTCAGCGCCGGTGCCACCGTCGTCAACCTGGCCCGGGCCCGCAGGCTGCTCGCCCTGCACCCGGCCCGCCGTCAGCCGATGTTCCCCTGACCCGAGCGCAGCGGTCCACCACCACTCGGCGATCGTGCGCTACTTGCACTCGGTGCCGTCCTTGGGCACGTCGTTCACCGGGTCGAGCAGGTAGCTGTCGACGGTCTGGATCGAGCAGGCGTTGACGCCGTAGCCGGTGTGCTGCTCGCCGTCGACGACGAGCAGCACCCCGCCCTCGAGCGCCTTGGCCATGTTGCGGGTGCCCTCCAACGGTGTTGCCGGGTCGCCGGTGGTGCCGACGACCACGATCGGTCCGGCGCCCTTGCCGGTGATCGGCACACGCGGGTCGGTGGTCGGCGGGTAGAACGTGCACTGGTAGCTGCCGACGTCGCCCGGCGACAGGCGTGGCGCCACCGCCGTGAACTTGGGCGCGTTGGCGTCCTCCTCGGCCACGGTCGGGCGGTCGGCCTGGCTCATGCAGAGGATGACGTTGAACGCTTCGAGCGAGTTGTCGTAGGTGCCGTCCGGGTGCCGCTGGTAGTACTCGTCGTAGAGCTCCATCAACCCACTGCCGTCGCCGCCCTGCGCGTCGGCGAGGGCCTGGGCGAGCTGCGGCCAGCTCGCGTTGCTGTACATCGCCTCGCTCACGCCACTCAGCGCGGCGACCCGCTCGAGCGGCGGGCGGCCTTCCTTGCCCGGGAGCGGATGCTGGTCGATCGCCGCCATCAGCTGGTCGAACGCCGTGTCGGCGTGGCCGCCGTTGTTGAACGGGCAGGTCCGGTCGGCGCTGCACTGCTGCAGGAACGTGTCCAGCGAGGCCTCGAAGCCCTTGATCTGCTGGAGACCCCCTTCGACGAGGTCGGCGTTGGGATCGACCGCGCCGTCCAGCACCGCGGCGCGCACGGTGTCCGGGAAGAGCGTTGCCCAGGTGGCGCCGAGCTCACTGCCGTAGCTGAACCCGAAGTAGCTGATCTTCTGTTCGCCGAGCGCCTTGCGGATCGAGTCCATGTCCCGCGCCGAGTCGTTGGTGCCGACGAAGTCGATGATCTTCGGGTTCTTCGTGACGCAGTCGTCGGTGAACTCCTTCGCCAGATCGACGATCTGCTGCTTCTCGGCCGGCGTGTCCGGGGTGATGTCGGAGTTGTCGAAGAAGTGGTCGTAGTCGGTGACGCAGTCGACCGCGGGCGTGGTCTGCCCCACACCACGCGGGTCCCACGCGAGGATGTCGAAGCGGTCGAGCACGTCCTGCCCGTAGATCGCCGTCGCGTGCTCGGCCAGTGAGACGCCCGGGTAGCCCGGACCACCGGGGTTGACCAGCAGTGTGCCGATGCGCTCGTTCGGCTTCTCGGCCAGGTGGCGCTCCATGTACAGCGTGAAGTTCCCCTTCGACGGATCCTCGTAGTCGATCGGCACGGCGAGCGTGCCCTCCTCGACGCCGTCGAGGCCGGCGACCGCCGACCAGTCGATCGTCGCGGTGCCGGGCGTCGCGGTGCCCGGCGTCGCGGTGCCCGACGTGCCGTCCGTGGGGTTCGAGCCGGTGGATCCGGCAGCGGTCGTGGGTGCCAGGCTGTTGCTCTCGACTGCCGACGGTGAGCTGGAAGCGTCGCTCGCACAGGCCGTCGCCGCGACCAGCAGCGGCAGGATCGAGCAGATCAGGAGCTTGCGCATCGGCGTGGAATGTATCCGTGCCCGGCTCGGCCCCGCCGGCAGGCCGCGCTCCGGCCATGGGCGGTCCGGCGCCACGAGGCGCGGTGGTGAGCGCGGATCGGCAGTCGAAGAACGCGGGCCGTCGTCCGTATCCTGCAGCGCATGCGGATGGGCCAGCGCGGCATGCACCCGCGTGACGCAGACGCGGTGCGCGGCACGAAGCTCGAGCGCGACACCGTGCGTCGGGCTTGGCGGTTCGCCAGGCCGTACCGGACGATCATCATCGT
>JAODBQ010000282.1 GCA_025464045.1 Ilumatobacteraceae bacterium | reverse complement strand
CTTCCGAGTTTGCGGAACGACAAGGGGACACGTCGATGGGTACCAGCCGAGCACACGCACGCATCTCTCGACCGGCCGACGAGGTGTGGGACGCCGTCACCGATCCGAACGGGATCGTGGCCTGGTTCCCCGGTGTCGCCGGCTGCACCCACGCCGACGGCGTGCGCCACGTGACCACGTCGAGCGGGATCGAGGTCGATGAGGTGATCGTCACCAACGACGGTCAGCTCCGCCGCTTCCAGTACAGCCTCCAGCCGGGCGCGGTTCCCGTCGAGCAGCACCTCGCCACCGTCGACGTCGTCGACGATGGCGACGGCTCGCTCGTGATCTACTCCGTCGACGTCGCTCCCGACGCCTTCGCGCCGGCGATGCAACAGACGATCGAGGCGGCCGTCGCGGGCCTCAAGGCCCACGTCGAGCAGGCAGGTTGACGGCCATGGACCCCACGCAGGAGGAGATCCGCCGAGACGTGCGCGACGCGATCAAGGGCGTCGTCGCCGTGGTCGACCGACGCGAGTTCGTGCGTCGCGGGCGTGAGGGCGAGCACCTCGACGACTGGTGGTCGACGATGGCGGATCTCGGTCTGCTCGGCATCGGCGTCCCGGAGGACCTCGACGGCAGCGGCGGCGGGATCAGTGGACCGGTCGCCGTGATGGAGGCGCTGTCGGAGGCGGGGACGCCTGCGGTCCTGTACCTGCTCACCTCGTTCGCGCGGACCGCCATCATCCGTCACGGCACGGAGGAGCAGCGTCGCCGGTGGGTCGCGCCGACGGTCACGGCCGAGGTGCGCCTGTGCTTCGCGATCACCGAGGCCGACGCGGGAACGAACAGCTTCAAGATGCAGACGTTCGCCGAGGAGGACGGTGACCACTACGTCCTCAACGGCGAGAAGGTGTTCATCTCCGCCGCGGACGACGCCACTCACGCGATGGTCGTGGCGCGCACGACGCGGCTCAGCGAATCCGCCGACAAGCGCGTCGGCCTGTCCGTGTTCGTCGTCCCACTCGACGCCGCGGGCCTCGACCTGCAGCAGATGCGCATCGACCTGCACTCCCCCGAGCGCCAGTTCGTGCTCCACCTGCAGGACGTCGAGGTGCCCCGCGAGAACCTGATCGGCGAGCGCGACCAAGGGCTGCGCGTCATGTTCGACGCGCTGAACCCCGAGCGACTGCTCGTCGCCGCATGGGCGATCGGGCTCGGTCAGCACGCGCTGCAGCGCGGCGTCGACTACGCGCGCGAGCGCGCCCCGTTCGGCACGCCGATCGGCAGCTACCAGGGCGTGCAGCACCCACTGGCGCGAGCCCGAGCCCATCTCGACGCCGCGCGACTGATGATGTACCACGCCTGCGCACAGTTCGATCGCGACGACGAGGCCGGGGCCTACGCCAACATGGCCAAGCTGCTCGCCTCCGAGGCCGCCAACGCGGCAGCGGACGCGGTCATCCAGACGTTCGGCGGATCGGCGTTCGACGCGGACAGCGACATCACCACGCTGTGGCCGATGATCCGCCTGCTGCGCATCGCCCCGGTCAACAACGAGATGATCCTCAACTACATCTCCGAGCGCGTCCTGAACCTGCCGAAGTCGTACTGACCAGCCGTCGTCGGCTCGCGACCGACGCGTCGCGTCAGCCGACGGCCCGTGCCATCAGCGCGACGGGCGTCACCTCGAGCGGGAAGTGGCAGGCGACGTGGTGGCCCGGCGCGAGCTCGACGAGGCTCGGCTCCTCCGCCGCGCAGACCGGCTGCTGTTGCGGGCAGCGCGTCCTGAACCGGCACCCGCTCGGTGGGTCCGTGGGTGACGGCGGCTCGCCCCCGAGCATCGGGACGTCTTGGGGGCGGATGGTGGGATCCGGTTGCGGGATCGCGGTGAGCAGCGCCTTGGTGTAGTGGTGGCGGGGCTGGTCGTAGAGCGCGTTCGCCGGCGCGATCTCGCAGATCTTCCCGAGGTACATCACTGCGACGCGGTCGCTGATCCGCTTGACGACGGCGAGGTCGTGGGCGACGAAGATCATCGTCAGATCGAAGCGCTGCTTCATCTCCTGGAGCAGGTTGAGGATCTGCGCCTGCACGGACACGTCGAGCGCGGACACGGCCTCGTCGCAGATCAGCATCCGCGGCTCGAGGGCGAGGGCCCGAGCGATGCTGATCCGCTGGCACTGTCCGCCGGAGAACTCCCAGCGGCGCCGCTTGCCGACGACGCGGCCGTCGAGGCCGACGGCGTCCATGAGCTCGAGGACCTTGTCGTGGCGCTGGCGCTTGGTGCCGCGGCCCCACGTGGCGAGCGGCTCGGCGATGATCGCCTCCGCGCTGCGTCGCGGGTTGAGCGACGAGACGGGGTCCTGGAAGATCATCTGCATGCGGGTGCGGGTGCGGCGCAGCTGGTCGGAGCTGAGCTTGGTCAGGTCCTGGCCCTCGAAGACGACGGAGCCCGACGTCGGCGAGGGGAGCTGCATGATGCTGCGGCTCGTGGTGGACTTCCCGCAACCGGACTCGCCGACGAGGCCGAGCGTCTCGCCGGGGGCGATGTCGAAGCTGATCCCGGACACGGCATGGATCCGCTGGCCTTCGCTGCTGGTGAACTCGACGGTGAGGTCGCGCACCGACAGCATCGGGGTCGTGGCGTCGTGGGTCGTGGTCATCAGTGGGCGCCACTCATCGGGCGCGGTGCAGGCGGTGCGACGTCGCTCGCCGCCGGGCTGGTGATGCCGACGGGGTACCAGCACGCGAACGTGTGCTCGGGCGAGACGGACGGATCGGATCTCAACGGGGGCTCCTCGATGTGGCAACGCTCACGGGCGTAGGGGCAGCGCGGCGCGAACCGGCACCCGGGCGGAGGCGACGTGAGCACGGGCGGGCGACCGCCGATCGTGAGGAGCGGGGTGTGGCTGGGCTCGTCGAGCTTCGGGATCGAGCGCAGCAGCGCTTCCGTGTACGGCATCCGCATGCTGCTGAACAGCTCGGCGGTCGGCGCGCGCTCGACGATCTTGCCGGCGTACATCACGACGATCTCGTCGGTCCGGCCGGCGACCACCCCGAGGTCGTGGGTGACCAGGATCATCGCCATGTCCCGTTCGGCCTTCTTCGCCTCCAGCAGGTTGAGGATCTGGGCCTGGATGGTCACGTCCAGCGCCGTCGTCGGCTCGTCGGCGAGCAGCAGCCGCGGATGGCACGCCAGCGCGATCGCGATGGTGACGCGCTGGCGCATCCCGCCCGACAGCTCGAACGGGTACTGCTCCATCCGGCGTTCGGGCGCCGGGATCCCGACGCTGCGCAGCAGCGC
>JAODBQ010000252.1 GCA_025464045.1 Ilumatobacteraceae bacterium | reverse complement strand
CCCCCAGCCGGCCGGCGCGTCAGCCGACGGCAACCTGTTCTTCGCCGATGGTGCCGTCGACGATGCGGTAGCTGCGCGTCTCGGGCGCCTCGCGCTTGAGGCTGACGATCACGTAGTGCCATTCCGGATCGGGGGCCTGGGCCACGTCCGTCGGGCTCGGGTACGGCTCGCTGTGGGTGTGGCTGTGGAACACCCCGATCACCGCGAGGCCGTCGTCCTCGGCAGCGCGCTCGGCGCGCAGCAGCTCCCGCGGCGGGATCGTGTACACCCGCGCCGACGCTGCCGCGTTGGTGCACGGCACGAACCGTTGCACGGTCGCACCCGTGCCCACGAGCAGCCCACAGGCCTCCAGCGGGTAACCGTCGTACGCATGACCGATCATCTCGGCGAAGGCCTGGTGCGGGAAGGCGAGCATCGGCGAGGAGGGTACCGGCACCGCCCAGGCCGCTCGGCGACCGAAGCGCAGCGCCCCACCGACGGCCGGCGAACGGCGCAGGCCGGCGATCTCCTACGATGGCGGAAGACGACACAGGGGGTCCGTCCGATGAGCAACATCAATGGCGTCCATCACCTCGCGATCACGACGCGGGACATGAAGGGGCAGCTCGACTTCTTCTGCAACGTGCTCGGCGGCGAGCTGCGCGCGCTGTACTGGATGCACGGGGTCGAGAACACGTTCCACGGCTTCGTGCGCCTCAACGATGCTTCGTACATCGCGTTCGTGCAGCCTCCGGTCGAGCAGGTGCCCGAGCCGGTGTTCGGCGTCAGCCACGCGGGCAGCGCGGCCAGCCCGACCGCGCGCGGCGCGATGCAGCACGTCGCGTTCAACGTCGACTCGTTCGACGACATGCTCGCGATGCGCGATCGCATCCGCAGCGCCGGCGTGCCGGTGATCGGCCCGATCGACCACGGGATGTGCCAGTCGATGTACTTCGCCGGGCCGGACAACCTCAGTCTCGAGGTGGCCACGTCCGCCGCGGCGATCCCGGCCGACCAGTGGGTCGACCCGGAGGTCGTCGACCTGTGCGGGATCGACGCGGACACGCTGCAGACGTTCCTGCACCCGGAGCCCACCAAGGTGCACGACACGCCGGTGCCGCAACCTGCCTACGACCCGGCCAAGCCCCAGCAGGTGTACGCCAACCACGCGCAGTACCTGAAGACGCTCGCCCTAGCCGACGACGTCATCTGGCGCGTGGCCAGCGAGACGACCCCACCGGTGCCGGCGGCCGGCTGAACCACCCGGCTCGCGACTCCCGGCGGACGGTCGGGAGCGTCGCGGTACCCTTGCCGCCCTCATGGCCGAACTGGGGACGAAACCGATCGCGAGCAACCGCCGGGCGCGGTTCGACTACGCGATCCTCGACACGATCGAGACCGGCATCGTCCTCGTCGGCAGCGAGGTCAAGAGCCTGCGCCTCGGCCACGTGCAACTCGCCGACGCGTATGCCCGCGTCCTCGACGGTGCGGTGTGGCTGGACGGGGTGCACATCCCGCCGTATCCGTTCGCACACGGGATCGGGGCCCACGACCCCGACCGGTCGCGCAAGCTGCTCCTGCACAGCAGGGAGATCGAGCGACTGGCGTCCGAGGTCGCCCGTGAGCGGTTGTCGATGGTGCCGCTGTCGTTGTACTTCAAGGACGGCCGGGTGAAGGTCGAGCTCGGCATCGGACGCGGTCGTCGGCGCGCCGACAAGCGCTCGGCGCTGGCCGAACGCGACTCGCAGCGGGAGATCGACCGCGCGCTCGGGCGCCAGGCGAAGGGCCGCGGCTGACGCCGTCGCGCGACGACGGCGAGGATCAGTGCTTCGGTTCGCCGAGGTCGCGCCAGGACGAGGCCTCCATCTCGACGTCGAAGTGCGCGGCGGCCTTCTTGACGTTGGCGAACGCCTGCTCGCGGTCGGCGTCGGTCACATCGTCGACCTGATCGAAGCGGGCGATCGCGTTGCGCACGTGCGATGCGTCGGTCAGCGGCTCCTTGCGCTGGTGCGGGAACGCGAACACGGAATCCGGCAGCTTGTTGCGGTGCTGCGCATCGAGATCGACATGCGTGGTGTGCGGCTTCCAGGTGGCGCGAGTGCTCATGTCACCGCGCTTCCCTCGCCCGTCGAGGCCCAAACGAACGCGCGTCGCGCCCCGGCGATGCCGCTCGTACACTCGGCGGATGACCGACGTCGCCACCGGACCGTCCGGCGATCCAGCAGCCCGGCGGGCCACCGCGAGCGCCGAGCTGGAGCTCGGGATGGGCGGCTTCCGCACGGAGCTCACGGGCTACTGCTACCGGATGCTGGGCGGGGCGTTCGAGGCCGAAGACGCCGCGCAGGTGGCCCTCGTGCGCGCCTGGCAGAACATCGACCGGTTCGAGGGCCGCGCCTCGTTGCGTTCCTGGCTGTACCGGATCGCCACGAACGTGTGCTTCGACATGCTCGGGGCGAGCCAGCGCCGGGCGCGCCCGATGGACCTCTCCCCTGCGCATCACGCCACGGACCACCTCGCCCCCGGGCTGGTCGAGTCGACCTGGCTCGAGCCGATGCCGGACGGCAGGGTGCTCCGCGGTTCGGATGATCCGGCGGAGACGACGGTGGCGCGCGAGTCGGTCCGACTGGCCTTCGTCGCGGCACTGCAATACTTGCCACCGCGCCAGCGCGCCGTCCTGATCCTGCGCGAGGTGCTGCGTTGGAAGGCCGACGAGGTCGCACAGCTGCTCGAGACCAGCGTCGCCTCGGTCAACAGCGCGCTGCAGCGCGCTCGGGCGACGCTCGACGCGGCCGGTGTCGCCGAGACGGACACGTTCGACGAGATGGACGGCGCCCAACGCGAGCTGCTCGACCGCTACGTGGACGCGTTCGAGCGCTACGACATCGATTCGTTGACCGAGCTCATCTACGAGGACGCGACCATGTCGATGCCGCCGTACGAGCTCTGGCTGCGTGGGCACGCCGACATCCGCGCCTGGCTCCTCGGGCCCGGTGCGGAGTGCCGCGGCTCGCGCTTGCTCCCCACGAACGCCAACGGTTCGCCGGCCTTCGGCCAGTACCGCCTCGCGCCGGAGGGCGACCATGCGCCGTGGGCGCTGGTGGTGCTGGAGGTCTCCGGCGGCAAGATCGTCGGGCTCAACTCGTTCCTCGACGTGGCCCACCTGTTCCCGCTGTTCGGCCTGCCCCCACGGGTGGATTGACGCCTCATCGACCCCTGATGGGGTCCCCGCGGTCCGCTGGCACCGCATCGACGCAGGCGCGATCGGTAGCGTCGGCGGCGTGGGGGTGTCGCTGTCGAGGGGTCGTCAGCTCTGGCTGAGCGCGGGGCAGGAGCTGCTGCGCCGCGGGGGCGTGGCCGCGGTCAAGCTGCAGGCGCTGACGGAGGAGCTGCTGCTCACCACCGGCAGCTTCTACCACCACTTCACGAGCATGCGCGACTTCCTCGAGCAGCTCGCCGATCACTACGGCGCGGACCAGGCGACATCTCGCCTCGAGGTCACCGACGACCCCGATCCGCGAGCCCGGCTGCGCCGCTTGCTGACCCTGGCGCAGGACGACCGCCTGGGACGTCTCGACTCGGCGATGCGCGACTGGGCGGGCAGCAACCCGCGCGCCGCTCGCGCGGTGGACGAGGCCGACGGTCAGGTGCTGCAGTTCCTCGAAGGGGTGTTCCGCGACCTCGGGCACCGCGGCAGGGCCGCCCAGCTGCGCGCCCAGCTGATCTTCGCGATGAGCGTCTCGCGCGTCTCGCCGCCGTGGCCCCCCGAGCCGCAGGACGTCGAGGACACGATCGACATCCTGATCGCGCCGTTCGATCACCACGATCGGGAGCCGCTCCGACACCCTTCGTCAACGCTTGCGCAAATACCCCCGGTAGTCGAGCGTGTTTCGGGCCGATGACCTTGCCTTTGGTCCGGAATCGACTGATACTGGGCTGAGTCCTTCACTCTTGGCGGGGAAGGTTCACGGAGCGTGGCGAGACGACCATCGTTGGTCGAGCCGGGCGCACGCCG
>JAODBQ010000229.1 GCA_025464045.1 Ilumatobacteraceae bacterium | reverse complement strand
GGAGGGTCCGGCGGACGACGGCAACCCGATCGGCATGCCCGAGGCGGAGCTCACCCTGCGCGTGGACGTCAGCGCGTACATCGAGCGCAAACGGGCCTCGATCATGTCCCACGTCAGCCAGGTCACCGACACCGGCACGTTCTTGGCGATGCCGGACGAGGTGTTCGCCGTGGCGTTCGGCACGGAGTGGTTCATCGAGCGTGGGGCCGAGCCCGGGCTGCGCGACGGCTTCCTGTTTCCGTGACCCTGCTGTACCTCGTCCGTCACGGGCGTGCGTCGGCAGGGTGGAACACCGATCCGGATCCGGGTCTCGACGAGATCGGCGGCAGGCAGGCCGTGCAGGTCGCCGCACGGCTCGCGCCACTCGGGCCGCTCGCCGTCGTCACCAGCCCGCTGCGGCGCTGCCAGGAGACCTCGGTCCCGCTGCTCACCGCATGGGCCTGCGATGCGCGCGTCGAGGCGCGCGTCGCCGAGATCCCGTCGCCCCACGGCGTCGGCATGGCCGACCGAGTGGAGTGGCTGCGCATCGCCATGGCGGGCACGTGGGGTGCGCTCGGCGACCGCTACACCGCGTACCGCGACGGCGTCGCCGATGCGCTGCTGGCCTGCCCGGACGACACCGTCGTGTTCAGCCACTTCGTCGCGATCAACGCCGCGATCGGCGCCGCGACCGACGACGACCGGCTGGTGATCCGCAGCCTGGACAACTGCTCGGTCACGATCGTCGAGGTGCTCGACGGCGCCCTGCACCTGCGTCAGGCGGGGCACGAGGCCGACACGTTGATCCGCTGACGCACACGGGTGGTGCCCCGCCGCGGACCGACGGACCTGCAACACTGCGACGATGAGTGCGTACGTAGGCAGGCGCCTCGTCGCGGCGGGCATGTTCAGCACTGCGCTGCTCGTCGGCGTCGGATGCAGCAGCGACAGCACGTCGACGGCCACCACCTCCACCCCGTCCGCGGTGTCGAGCACATCGGTGCCGCCGTCGGCGTCGACGACGACGTCGACCGCTGTCGTCCGCACGACGACCACGGCCCCGGCCACGACCACGACCTCCCCGACGACGACGGCCGCGTCGAGCACCACGTCGACGGCGGCCCCGACGACCACGTCGGCGCCACCAGCGACGACGATCGCCCCGAACACGACCACCACGCTGCCGGCCGGTCGTGCGCTGGTGCTGCGCGACAACGGGCTCGGCAACGCGGCCTTCGGTGCGGACCCCGACGGCGTCATCGACTTCGTCGCCGGCTACCTCGGACCGCCCACGGTCGACAGCGGTTGGATGGACCCCCTGTCGCTCGGCTCCTGCCCCGGCACCGAGGTGCGCACGGTCTCGTGGGGCGATCTCGACCTGTACTTCGGCGACGAGTCGCAGGTGGTCGTCGGCCGCCGGCACTTCTTCGCCTACTCGTACGGTCCGGCGTTCGCCGCGACCATCAACCCTGCCGGTCCGGCCACCGACGCCGGCATCGGGATCGGCAGCACGGTGGCGCAGCTGAAGGCGGCCGACCCCGGCGTCGTCATCCACCCGGCCGAGGCGACCGCTCCGGCAAGCTTCGAGATCTCGCCGGCCCTCACCGGGCAGCTCAGCGGGATCGACGACAGCGCCGCCGTCACCGCCGTCTCGGGCGGGTTCGGCTGCGGCGAGTAGGGCGCACGCCGACGCGACGTCGCTGCCGCGCCCGTTCGGTACGATTCGCGGGCGATGGCGCCGCTGCACCGTCGTCCGAGGAGGTTGCGATGAGGCACCAATGGCCGGTCGAGGAGCTCGCCCGCGACGTGCGCTTCCACCACGTGCGCATCGAAGAGACCGTGTTCGATCCGCGCAACCTCAACCCTGCCGGGCAGATCAACACGCTCGCGCCCACGTACGGCAACGCCACCGACAACGCGCGCAGGCTGATGCACGGCATCTTCGTCGGCGAGATCCAAGCCCTCGAGGGCGCCGGTCGCACCTGCTGGGACTTCGCGACCGGCGACGGTCGTGAGCAGGCGCCGTTCGCGCTCAAGCTCGACATGGCCCGCCAGTGCTGGGACGAAGCTCGCCACGTGGAGATCAGCTGCAAGCTCAGCGACCACATGGGCAGCGAGATCGGCGAGTTCGGCGAGCAGACGATGCTCTACGAAGCCGCCTGCAACCCTGATCCGGTGCTGCGTCTCACCGGGGTCAACCGCGCGCTCGAGGGTCTGGCGATCGACGTCTTCACGACCATGCGCGACTTCGGCGCGGCGCTCACCGATCCGGTGCTCGCGTTCGCCGAGGATTGGATGCTGGCCGACGAGGTGACCCACGTGAAGATGGGCAGCGACTGGCTGCGCCGCCTGACCGCGAACGACCCGCAACGCCGGAAGGATGCGCTCGACTTCCAGAAGGCGGTCGACAAGCTGTTCAGCTTCGGCGGCTTCCGTGGCGAGCGCCAGGAGAGCCCGGTGCACCTCGCGCGCAACTTCCGGCGCCTCGCCGGGTTCAGCGACGACGAGATCGTGGAGCTCGTCGACGTCTCCGCCGAGGCGTGGAGCGAAGCACAAGCGCAACAGGAGCTTGCACGGGCACAGGCTGCCGCTGGATGATGGCCCCGATGATCGGAGCCATCTGAACGCGATCGCGCTCTACGACCTGCACAAGAACTGGGCCTGGTTCGTCATCATCGGCAACGGGCTCGCCGGCGCGTGGGCGCTGGGTGCCAACTGGTGGACGCCGCTGCGCACGCGCGCGCTGTGGTGGTTCATCGCGATCGCCGAGCTGACGGTGTTCGTGCAGGTGACCCTCGGCGTGATCCTGGTCAACAAGTACAAGCTCGAGTTCCCCAAGTTCCATGCGTTCTACGGGTTCGTCGCGATCATCTCGGTGGCGATCATCTACTCGTACCGCGCGCAGATGCGCCACCGCCTGTACCTGCTGTACGGGCTCGGCAGCATCTTCATCATGGGCCTGGGCATCCGGGCGATGCTCGTGGGGCAGACGCGTTGATTGCAGGGGCAAGTAGCTAGGCGAACCGGTCGCGCAGCTCGCGCTTGAGGATCTTGCCGGCCGCGTTGCGCGGCAGCTCGTCGACGAACACGACCCGCTTGGGCTTCTTGTAGCCGGCGAGGCTGTCCCGGCAGAACGCGATCAGCTCGGCCTCGGTGGCGTCCGTGCCGGCCCGGCGCTGGATCACCGCCACCACGTTCTCGCCCCAGAGCGCGTCGGGCAGACCGATCACGGCCGCTTCCGCGACGGCGGGGTGCTGGTAGAGGACCTCCTCCACCTCACGGCTGTAGACGTTCTCGCCGCCGGTGATGATCATGTCCTTCTTGCGATCGACGATGTAGCAGTTGCCTGCGACGTCCCACTTGGCCAGGTCGCCGCTGTGGAACCAACCACCGGCGAACGCCTCTGCCGTCGCCGCCGGGTTGTTCCAGTAGCCCATCGTGACCTGGTCGCCCAGCACCACGAGCTCGCCGACCTGGCCGACGGCAACGTCGCGCATCTCGTCGTCGACGATGCGCACGCACGACAGCGGGAGCTGCTGACCGACCGACTGCAGCACGCCCGTGTCGCCGGCGATGGCCGCCTGGTGCGCCTCGTCGGAGAACCCGAACACGTTGCCGGCGAGCTCCGTCATCCCGAACCCCGTGCCGAACCCGGCGCCGGGAAAGCGCTCCATCGAACGCCGCAGCACCTCGACCGGCATCGGCGCCGCGCCGTAGCCGAGGACGCGGATGCTGCTGAGGTCGTACTCGCCGATCTTCGGGTGGTCGAGGAGCATGTTCATCATCGTCGGCGCCATCGAGGCGTTGGTCACGCGGTGGCGTTCGATGTGGGCGAAGAAGCTCTCGGGTTCGTAGGCACGCATCAGTGCGACCGGGCTGCCGACGAGGTGGCAGATCGGGAACACGTAGCCGGCGACGTGGCACAGCGGCCACGGGAACAGCGTCACCGCGTCGGGCTCCGCGGTGGCGTTGACCGCGGCGTTGAGTGTCGACATCAGCAGGTTGCGGTGGCTGAGCATCGCTCCCTTCGGCATGCCGGTGGTCCCGCTGGTGTAGATCAGCCAGGCGAGATCGTCCTCCAAAACCTCGACGTCGGGCTGCGCATCCGCTGCGGCACCGAGCACGTCGTCGTAGTCCAGGTGGTTGCCAGTCGGGTCGCCACCCATCACCACGACGGCCGCGACACCGGGGGACTCGGCCGCGATCGCGGTCACGGTGTCGAGGTACTTCGGTTCGGTGAAGATGACCCGCGCATCGGCATCGTTGACGATCTTCGTCAGCTCCTTCGGGTTGAGCCGGTAGTTCAGGAACACCAGCCCCATCTTGGCTGCGGGCACGCCGTAGTAGAGGTCGATGTACTCGGCGCGGTTCTCCGACAGCACGGCGATCCGGTCGCCCGGCGCGGCGATGGCGAGGAGGGCGTTGGCCAGCCGCCGCACGTGCTCGTCGAGCTGGCCGAACGTGACCACCTGGTCCTCGAAGAACAGCGCCGGCGCGTCCGGCGTCTTGCGGGCGGCGAACGAGACGATGTCAGGGAGCAGCATGTGGGTCCTCGATCCTCGCTTCTCGATCTGCGGCGCGGGTGCCGTCGATCAGCTGAACTGCGCTCGGAGCTCGCGCTTGAGCACCTTGCCGCTGGCGTTCTTCGGGAGCGCCTCGACGAACTCGACGCGCTTGGGCTTCTTGTAGCCGGCGAGGTTGTCCCGGCAGACCTGGATGATCGCTCCGGCGCTCGCCGTGGAACCCGGTTCGAGCAC
>JAODBQ010000219.1 GCA_025464045.1 Ilumatobacteraceae bacterium | reverse complement strand
CCGCTGGACGCAGTGGATCTTCCTCCAGATCTTCAACTCCTGGTACGACAGGGGCCTCGGCAAGGCGCGCCCGATCGCCGAGCTGGAAGCCGAGTTCGCCGACGGTTCACGGCGCGTCGATGGCGGTCGGGACTGGGCCGAGCTCAGCGACGCGGAGCGCCGGGAGGTCGTCGACGGGCACCGCCTGGCCTACGTCGCCGAGGCGCCGGTCAACTGGTGTCCCGGCCTCGGCACGGTCGTCGCCAACGAGGAGGTCACAGCCGACGGGCGCAGTGACCGCGGCAACTTCCCGGTGTTCAAGCGCACGATGCGGCAGTGGATGATGCGCATCACCGACTATGCGGACCGGTTGATCGACGATCTCGACCTGCTCGACTGGACCGACGCGATCAAGGCGATGCAGCGCAACTGGATCGGTCGCAGCGCAGGCGCGATCGTGCACTTCCCGTCCGACGGCGGCCTGCTCAGCGTGTTCACGACGCGGCCGGACACGTTGTTCGGGGCGACGTTCCTGGTGCTCGCGCCGGAGCACCCGGCCGTCGCGCGGCTGACCCTGCCCGAGCACGCCGCGGAGGTGCAGGCCTATCGCGCCGCGGCTGCGAGCAAGACGGACATCGATCGCCAGAGCGAGGGCCGCGACAAGACCGGCGTGTTCCTCGGGAGCTACGCGACGAACCCGATCACGGGCCAGCCCATCCCGGTGTGGGTGGCCGACTACGTGCTGATGGGCTACGGCACCGGGGCGATCATGGCGGTCCCGTGCGGCGATCAGCGCGACTTCGAGTTCGCGCGCAAGTTCGACCTGCCCATCCCGGCGATCCAGCTGCCGCCCGCGCAGTGGTTCCGCGAGCGCGACGTCGAACCGCAGTCGGATCCGGCCGAGCTCGACACCACGACGTGGCCGCACGCGTTCATCGGCGACGCACCGTACGTCAACTCCAACCGCGAGGGCCTCGAGCTGGACGGCGTCGCGCACGTCGCCGACGGCAAGCGGCGCACGATCGAGTGGCTCGTCGCCAACGGGCTCGGCGAGGCGACGACGACCTACAAGCTGCGCGACTGGCTGTTCAGCCGCCAGCGCTACTGGGGCGAGCCCTTCCCGATCGTGTACGACGCGCACGGTTCCCCGCACGCGCTCCCCGACGCCCAGCTGCCGCTCGTGCTGCCCGAGACTGACGACTTCTCGCCGCGCACGTTCGATCCCGACGACGAGTTCTCCAACCCGGAGAGCCCGCTCGACCGCCTCGACTGGTGGACCGACGTCGAGCTCGACCTCGGCGACGGCCCGCGCCACTACCGACGCGACACCAACGTGATGCCGCAGTGGGCCGGGAGCTGCTGGTACGAGCTGCGCTACCTCGACCCGACCAACGAGCAGCGGTTCGTCGACCCCGCCGTGGAGTCGTACTGGATGGGCCCGCAGGGTCCCGGCCACCCGGGCGGCGTGGACCTCTACGTCGGCGGAGTCGAGCACGCCGTGCTGCACCTGCTCTACGCCCGCTTCTGGCACAAGGTCCTCTACGACCTCGGGCTCGTCAGCTCGCAGGAGCCCTACTACCGGCTGTTCAACCAGGGATACATCCTCGCCGAGGCGTTCCTCGACCAGCGCGGCATCTACGTCGACGCGTTCGCCGTCGAACGCGATGGCGACACGTTCAGCCACGAGGGCAAGCCCGTCACCCGCGAGTGGGGGAAGATGGGCAAGAGCCTGAAGAACGCCGTCGCCCCCGACGACATCTACGACGCGTACGGCGCGGACACGCTGAGGTTGCACGAGATGGCGATGGGCCCGCTCGACGCATCGCGACCGTGGGAGACCCGCGACGTCGTCGGGATGTACCGATTCCTGCAGCGGCTGTGGCGCAACGTGATCGACGAGGACAGCGGCGAGGTCCGGCTGCTCGACGCGAAGGCCGACGCGGGGATGCAGCGGCTGCTGCACCGCACGATCGCGGGTGTGCGCGACGACATGGAGGCGATGCGCTTCAACACCGCGATCGCCAAGCTGATCGAGCTCAACAACGCGCTGACGAAGCTCGGCGGCTGCCCCCCCGACGTCGTCGAGCCGTTGGTCCTGATGGTGGCCCCGCTCGCGCCGCACATGGCCGAGGAGCTGTGGTCCCGGCTGGGCCACCATGAATCGCTGACGTTCGCGGCGTTCCCGACGGCGGACCCGGCGATGCTCGTCGACGACACGATCGAGTACCCGGTGCAGATCAACGGCAAGGTCCGCAGTCGGATCACCGTGCCCGCCGACAGCCCGACCGACGCGGTCGAGGCGGTCGCCCTCGCCGATGCCAAGGTGATCGCCGCGCTGGCCGGCAACGGCCCGAAGAAGGTCATCGTGGTCTCCGGTCGAATGGTCAACATCGTCGTCTGACGACGCTGTCCGAGGGTCAGTGGATGGCCACGACGAGCAACGCCGCATCGTCGTCGGTAGCCCGTCCACCGAGGCAGACGTCGATGAGCTCATCGGCGATCCGCTCGACGTCGATCGGACCGACGTCGATCGCGCCGCCGGCGACCGGAACGCCGTCGCCACCGATCGGCGCTGCGCATCGCGCCAGCGCGTCGTGCAGCCGGTCCAGACCGTCGTCGATGGTCTCGCCACGGCGCTCGACGAGGCCGTCCGTGTAGGCGACGATGACCGACCCGCTGGCGATCGCGGCGACGCCGGGGACGGCTTCGGCTCCGTCGATCCCGATCGGTGTCGTGCCGGCAGCCTCGAGCACGGTCACCTCACCGGTCGCGCTGAGCACCATCGGCGGAGGATGGCCGGCACGGACGTAGCGCAGCTGACCGCGCGCACAGTCGACGACCATCAGCACCGCGGTGGCGAACACGACGTCGGTCGACTCGCTGGCAAGGAGCCCGCTCGACTGGGAGGCGACGTGGGCGAGGTCGGTGTCGGTGCGCAGCAGGGTCGACACCGTGGTGCGGATCTCGGTCCTGTCGGCGATCGCCTGGATCCCGTGCCCGACGACATCGCCCACCACGAGACCGACCAGCCCGTCGCCGATCGGCTGCACCTCGTACCAGTCTCCGCCGAGGCCGAGCGCGGACGACGAGGGCAGGTAGCGCGCCGCGACGGAGATGCCCGGGATCGACGGCAGCTCGGGCAGCGTGCGGCGCTGCAACTCCAGCACCAGCTCGTGCTGACGTTGGTAGAGGTCCGTGCGTTCGAGCGTCTGCGCGGTGAGGTCGGCGATCGTCATCATCCGCCCGGGCTCGTTCCACACCCCGAACCGAGGCGTGTTGCCGTAGACGAACACGAGCACGCCGACAAGGGTCCCGCCGGAGTCGAGCAGCGGGAACATGCTCAGCTTGTCCACCTTCGGGCCGACCAGCTGGCGCAGCGCCGGGTACTCGTCGATCTCGGCGCTGTCGCGGAACTGCACTCGCTGCCCCCGGCGCAACAGCCGGACCAACTCGCCACTCGGGTCCACCGGCAGCTCGCTGAACACCCCGGCGCCCGTATCCGGTCCGCCGGTCGGGTCGAGGATGCCCGCCGCCGACGAGCGCATCAGCCGCAACGACGCGAACCCGGGGTTGAACAAGCCGATCGCGACGATCGGGGCGCCACTCGCGGCAGGCGCCGAGACGACGACCTCGGTGGCCACCTCGGTGGAGCTGCGCGCCACGGAGAGCCGCTGGCCGTGCGTGGACTGCGCAACGGCGGTGGCCCGCCTGGTCTCCTGTGCCTGCGCGCGTAGGACGGCCTGCTGGCACAGTTCGACGACGGCGTCGAGGGTCGCCAGCGTGCGCGCGCCGAAGCGCTGGCGACGGTTCCACTCCCAGCTGAGGACGCCGATGATCTCGCCCGACGGGCGCCGCAGCGGCAGTGCGGCGACCGCCTCGATGCCGCGCCCGGCGAACGCCGCCGCGGTGGCCGGGTAACGACGACGCAGATCGCCGGAATCGCCGACGAGGATGTTCGTGTTCTGACGCCACGCGTCGATCAGGGGTCGCGGTTCGTCGACGATCGGGTGGCCGCTGCTGCCCGCACGCACGAGACCATCTTCGTGAGCGGACCGCACGAGGGTGATCACGGCATCCTGCGCGCCGACCGCAGCCGGGCCGTGGGCGCTCACCGCGTCGGCCATCTCGTCGACGCTGTCCGCCGTGGCGAGGTGCTCGCTGAGCACACCGAGCAGCTGCACCGACTGCGCGCTGGCGCGCAGCTCCTGCGTCTGGCGGCGGTTGCGCCCGAGGAACAGGCCGACGAGCCCGGCCGCGAGGACCGTGCCGAACGCGGTGAACAGCGCGCTGAGGTGGTGCGGGCGGGGCCGCTCGAGCGTGATCGCCCAGGGCCGGCCGCCGTCGGTGACCTCGATGCGATGACCACCGTCGGGCGCGATCGGGGTGGACGCGAGCAGCGCGTCACCGTCGGCGACGCGCAGTCGCGTGTCGCCTGGCATCTCGGTGAGCATCGCCTCGAGCAGTCGCTCGCCGCCGACCGCGGAGCTGACGTAGCCGACGACCGCGGCGCGGCGCTCGGCGGCGTTGCTCGTCGGCGCGCCAGGCCGATAGAGCGGCTGCACGACGATGAACGCCGTCGTGCCGGACGGCTGCAACGCGACCGGCGAGGAGAAGGCGGCGGTTCCGTCTTCGAGCGCCTGCGCTGCAGCCGCGGCACGCGGCGGATCCGAGACGATGTCGAAGCCCCGCACCGCGGCAGCGGTCTCGCTGGCCGGGTACGACCACTCGACCGGCGCGTAGTCGGCGCGCCGGGCCGCGGCGACGAGCGCGCCGCCCGCGTCCAGCTCCTTGATGGACGTACCGATCTTCTGCTCGAACGCAGCGCGCCCAGCGTCGGCGATCAACGGTTCGAAGCCGATCGTCCGCAGGTCCGTGGCGGCGACGACCCGATCGGCGAACGCATTGAAGCGCGCTTGATCGACGGTGCCATCGGCATCGACGAGGGAGCTCGCGCCGGACAGGCCGGCCTCGAGCTGACTGGTGGTGGCCGCGAGGGCGCGAGTCGCGCGCATCGCCAGATCGGCGCGCTGGTTGTCGGCGTTGATGTCCGCCAGCCGGTAGAGGAGGATCGTGGCACCGCCGCCGACGATGATCACCATGGCCACGACCGTGAGCGTGACCCACCGTCCGAAGGCGCGAGGAAGGCTCCATCGGTCGCGGCTGGCGGGCCGCGAGGTGTCGGTGTGCCTCACCATCGGTGAAGTCTCGTCGAACGGGCCGGGTTGGCCGGCTGCCCCCGCCGTCGGCAGTGCAACACCGTCAACCGAGCCGGCCGGCGACTGCGCGCACCTCCACCGGGATCCCCGTCATGTGCGCCTGACTGGAGAGCGGCTCGAAGCTGCCGGGACCGATCGGCAGCAGCACGTTGGGGTTCACGCCCGGATGGCGCTGCGCCACCTGCATCCCCGGCACGCGAGCATGGCCCCAGCCGTGGACGAGCGCGACGACGCCGGGCAGCAGGTCCGCGTCGTGGCGCACGACCACGTCGACCTCACCCCACTCGTTGCTGACGCGCGCCTCCGCTCCGTCGGGGAGCCCACGGGCGTCGGCGTCGGCCGGGTTGATCGTCAGCGGGTTGAGCCGGCGGCCGGACCGCTTCATCCGCTCCAGGTTGGCGAACCACGAGTTGTGCATCCACGGGTCGCGCTTGGTGATCAGCTTCAGCTGTGACGACGGCTCAGCGGCCAGCTCACCGAAGATCGCCGCGCAGCGCCCGATCGCCGGACCGAACACCGCAGGGCAGCAGTCGACTCGACCGTCGTCCGTCTGCACCTGATCGGCGTAGAACCGGCCCGGCGCGGGCGCCGCGAGGACGGCCACCGGATCCCCGTGCGCCAGGTCGGCGAGGTCGATGCCCTGGCGGGCCAACATGTGCCGCCACTTGCTCCACGGGTCCGGATCGTCGGTGTCCAGCAACGACGGTCGGCCCATCGCCTGCAGCATCGCTTGCACGATCCACCACTCCGGACGGCGTTGCGCGGCGGGCTCGACGACCGCCGCGGTGAACTGCGCGAACGGCCGGTGGGACGTGCCGATGTTGACGATGTTGAGGTCTTCGCGCTCGTACTGGTCGGTCGCCGGGAGCACCCAGTCGGCGAGCTCACCGGTGGCGTTGCGGTAGATGTCGATGCACACCACGAGCTCGAGCTGCTCGAAGGCCTTGCGCAGCCGCTCCTCCCCCGCGATCGACAGCACCGGATTGCCGGCGAGCACGATCATCGCCCGCACCGGCTGCTCGCTGTCGAGCACCGCGTGCGACATCAGCGTGCCCGGCATCCCGCCGCGGCGCAGGACCCCGAACTCGGTGTCGGCGTAGGAGCGCTCCGAGGAGAAGGCACCGGCCTTGGCGTTCGGGTAGAACCCGTCCGACTTGAGGTTGCCGCCCTCCACGTCCAGCCGGCCGGTGACGAACGCGAGCATGTGCACGAGCCAGTAGGCGAGCGTGCCCTGACGACCCATGTTCAGGCCGGTCGACGCGTGCACCGAGGCGCGCGGCGTCGCCACCCACGCTGCGGCGAGCTCGCGCACGACGTCCGCCGGGACCGCGGTGACGGCGGCCACCCGATCCGCCGGGTAGGCGGCGATGAACTCGCGCAGCCCGACGACATGCGCACCGTGGCGGGCGATCACGGCGTCGTCGAAACCGCCGAGCCGGTCGATATCGTGGAGGAGCGCGGCGAGGAAGTAGACGTCGGTGTCCGGACGGATCAGCACCGTGTCGCCGACGCCGCGCTCGGGTGTCTCGACGCGACGCGGGTTGACGAAGACCATCCGCGCGCCGCGAGCAGTGGCGCCGCGCAGCTCGTGGATGACGTTGCTGATCGACCAGAAGCTGGCCTGCGACGCCCTCGGGTTCTCGCCGATGATGAGGCACAGGTCGGTGTGCTGAACGTCGGGGATCGGGTGCACCGTGCTCGTGCCGAACACCGCTTGCGATGCGACGAACTTGTTCGCGCAGTCCTGCGTGCCCGAGTTGAACGTGCGGCGGGTGCCGAGTCCTCCGATCAACGCCGCCGACGCCGACGTGCCCAGCGCGT
>JAODBQ010000214.1 GCA_025464045.1 Ilumatobacteraceae bacterium | reverse complement strand
GTCGTCCGCATCGAGCGGGACGCCGCTGCGTGGCGGGTCGTGGACGCGAAGGGCGAGACGTACGCGGCGGATGCGGTCGTCGTCGCGGTGCCGATCGTCGTGCTCCAGCGAGCGCGGATCTCCTTCGAGCCGCCGCTGCCCGACTCCGTCCTCGCGGCGATGGGCGCGATCGGCTGCGGACCGGTGGCGAAGGTGTTCGCCACGTTCGACACCGCGTTCTGGTCGCCACACCGGGCGTTCTGGGTGGTCGGCGAGGAGCGCCTGCCGCTCGAGCTCTTCGTCGACGTCACGCCGCTCGCCGGCTCGCCGACGCTGTGCGGCTTCGCCGTCGGCGAGCACGCGGCCGCGGTCGAGGCGATGACCGAGGGCGAGCGCTGTCGACTCGTCGACGACCTCCTCGCGATCGCTCGCGTGTCGCGGGTGTGATCGGGTTCGATCCGACCGGACGGGGTATTGCCCGGCCGTGACCGCCACGAAGGGATCCCCCGTGCTGCGCTACGGGTCCGACGGGGAGCCCGGCTTCCGTCGTCTCGGCCGTGCCAGGTTCCACTACGTGGACGCCGACGGCCGCCCGGCCGCGGCGGACGAGGTGGCCCGGATCAGAGCGTTGGTGATCCCGCCGGCGTGGACGGACGTGTGGATCGCGCCCGCGGCGGATTGGCACCTGCAGGCCACGGGGCGCGACGCGAAGGGGCGCAAGCAGTACCGCTACCACGACGGCTACCGCGAGGAGCGCGAGGCCGCGAAGTTCGACGATCTGCGTCGGTTCGGGCTCGATCTGACACGGCTGCGTCGGGCGGTGCAGCGCGACCTCGCCGAGCCGGACCTCTGCCACGACCGGGTCGTCGCTGCCATCGTGCGCCTCCTCGACGCGACGTCGTTGCGCGTCGGCAACGAGGAGTACGCGCGGACCAACGGCTCGTTCGGCCTGACGACGTTGCGCAACCGGCACGTCCACAGCAGCACGCGGTCCGTGCGGCTCCAGTTCCGCGGCAAGTCGGCGCACGACTTCGACGTCACGATCGCCGATCCGAAGGTCGCCAAGGTCGTCCGCGGCTGCCAGCACCTGCCTGGCCAGCTGCTGTTCCAGTACGCGGCCGATGGCGGCGACGTGCACCCGGTGACGTCGACCGACGTCAACACGTACCTCCAGCGTCACGCCTGCTCCACGGCAACGGCGAAGACGTTCCGCACGTGGGGGGCGTCGGTGATGGGCGCCTCCCTGCTGGCAGCGCAGGACGAGCCGTCGAGTGGGCGCGTGCGGAGCCGGTCGATCAACTCGGCGGTGCGCCAGGTGGCCGAGCACCTCGGCAACACCCTGACGGTGTGCAAGCGCAGCTACATCCATCCCGCCGTGTACGACGCGTACGACGATGGCGAGCTCGCCAAGCGGTGGGATGGCGAGGCGCCGGCGCGCCCGAGCGGGCTGGCTGCCGACGAGCGGCGCTTCTGGAACCTGATCGACGAGCACGGCGGCTGACGACGCGCCCGTCGTCGCCGTCGTCGGGGCGGTTTCGGGGGACGTCGATCGGGTATCGCTCATCCATGGCTCGCCCGGTGTGGACTGGATCGATCAGCTTCGGGCTGGTCAACGTGCCGGTCAAGGTGTTCACCGCGGTGCGCGACCACGACGTGCACTTCCACCGGATCGGCAAGGCCTCCGGAGCTCGGATCCGCAACCGCAAGGTCGACGAGGAGTCCGGCGAGGACGTCGCCGCGGAGGACATCGCGATGGGCTTCGAGGTGCGCAAGGGTCACTACGTCACGTTCGACAAGGACGAGCTGAAGACGCTGCGACCGAAGTCCACGAGCTCGATCGAGGTGACCGACTTCGTCGCGCTGGCGGAGATCGATCCGATCTACTACGAGCGCACGTACTGGGTCGCGCCGGCCTCGACGGCCGCGAACGAGGCGTACGGCCTGCTGCTCGCGGCGATGGAGGAACGTCAACGGGTCGCGATCGGGACGGTGGTGATGCGCGACAAGCAGTACCTCACCGCGGTGCGCCCGCTGGACGGCGCCCTGGCGATGTCGACGATGCGGTTCGCCGACGAGATCGTGCCGCGCTCCGAGATCGAGGAGCTGCCGACCCGCCGTGTCGAACCTGCCCAGCGTGCGCTGCAGATGGCGCTCCAGCTGATCGACGGCCTTGCGTCGGAGTGGCAGCCGAAGCGGTACCACGACACGTACGTGGAGGAGCTGCGCAAGCGGATCGCCGCGAAGGGCAAGGGCGGCTCGAAGGTTGCCACCGAGGAGGACGGCGCACCGTCGGGCGGCAAGGTGCTCGACCTGATGGCCGCGTTGGAGGCGAGCGTCGCCGCGTCGAAGACCAAGCGCGCTCCGAAGAGGGGCGCTTCGCGCACCCGTCGGAGTGCTTGAGTCGCGACATGGCCGCCCGATCCACGTCCGCCGCGCCGGAGCGGCTGGCGCGCTACCGGGCCAAGCGCGACTTCGACGTCACTCCGGAGCCCTCCGGAAGCGCACCGCCGTCCGCGGACGGCCACCGCTTCGTGGTCCAGCGCCACCGCGCCCGGCGGCTGCACTACGACCTCCGGCTCGAGGC
>JAODBQ010000165.1 GCA_025464045.1 Ilumatobacteraceae bacterium | reverse complement strand
TCAACATCAACCCGGCGTACCGCACGCACGAGCTCGCCTACGTGCTGCGCCAGTCCGGCGTGCGGCTGCTGGTGTCCGCGCCGGCGTTCAAGACCAGCGACTACACAGCGATGGTCGGCGAGGTGATCGGCGAGTGCCCGAACGTGGAGGGCACGGTGTTCATCGGCACGTCGGGGTGGGACGAGCTCGCCGCCGGTGGTCGGCGCACGGTCGGCGTCGCCGCGCTGGTGGAACGCGCCGCCGAGCTGACCTTCGACGACCCGATCAACATCCAGTACACGTCGGGCACCACGGGCTTCCCGAAGGGCGCCACGCTCTCGCACCACAACATCCTCAACAACGGGTACTTCGTCGGCGAGATGATCAACTACACCGAGGTGGATCGGGTGTGCTTGCCGGTGCCCTTCTACCACTGCTTCGGGATGGTGATGGGCAACCTCGGGTGCACGTCCCACGGCGCCTGCATCGTCATCCCCGCGCCGGGTTTCGACCCTGCCGCGACGCTCGCCGCCGTCGCCGCCGAACGGTGCACGTCGCTGTACGGCGTCCCGACGATGTTCATCGCGATGCTCGGCGACCCGTCGTTCGCCGACCACGACCTGGCCTCGCTGCGCACCGGGATCATGGCTGGTTCCCCGTGTCCGGTGGAGGTGATGAAGCGAGTGATCAGCGAGATGCACATGGGCGAGGTCTCGATCGCGTACGGGATGACGGAGACGTCGCCGGTGTCCACGCAGACGCGGGTGGACGACGACGTCGAGCGTCGCGTCTCCACCGTCGGCAGGGCGATGCCACACGTCGAGGTGAAGGTGATCGACCCGGACACCGGGCTGACGGTGCCGCGCGGCGAGCCCGGCGAGCTGTGCACCCGCGGCTACTCGGTGATGCTCGGCTACTGGGAGGACCCGGAGAAGACCACGGACGCGATCGACCTGGCCGGCTGGATGCACACCGGGGACCTCGCGGTGATGGACGGCGTCGGCTACCTGAACATCGTCGGGCGGATCAAGGACCTCGTGATCCGCGGCGGTGAGAACATCTACCCACGCGAGGTGGAGGAGTTCCTGTACGGCCATCCGGCGGTCGCCGACGTGCAGGTGATCGGGGTGCCTGACGCCCGGTACGGCGAGGAGCTGATGGCGTGGATCAAGGTCAACCCGGGCGCGGCTCCGCCGACGGTGGAGTCGATCCGCGAGTTCTGCACCGGCCGGCTCGCGCACTACAAGATCCCGCGCTACGTCCACATCACCGACGAGTTCCCGATGACGGTCACCGGCAAGGTCCGCAAGGTGGAGATGCGCGAGTCGGCGATCGAGCTGCTCGGCCTGCACGAGGCCGCGGCGGTCAGGCACGCATGACCGGGCGCACCGAGCGCGAGAGCGGCGTGGCGAGCTGACGGTACAGTCGCCCGCCGAGGAGGGTCGAGATGGCTCAGCAGGTGCGAGGTGTGGTGGCGCGGAGCAAGGGTGCTCCTGTGTCGATCGAGACGATCGTGGTCCCGGATCCGGGGCCTGGTGAGGCTGTCGTGGCGGTCCAGGCGTGCGGGGTGTGCCACACCGATCTGCACTACCGCGAGGGCGGGATCAACGACGCCTTCCCGTTCCTGCTCGGGCACGAGGCCGCCGGCATCGTCGAGTCCGTCGGTGAGGGTGTCACCGGCGTTGCTCCCGGCGACTTCGTGATCCTCAACTGGCGCGCCGTTTGCGGGACCTGCCGCAGCTGCCGGCGCGGACGTCCCTGGTACTGCTTCAACACGTTCAACGCGACGCAGAAGATGACCTTGCTCGGCGGCACCGAGCTGTCGCCCGCGCTCGGCATCGGCGCGTTCGCCGACAAGACGCTGGTGCACTCCGGGCAGTGCACGAAGGTCGACCCGGCAGCACCGGCCACCGCCGCGGGCCTCCTCGGGTGCGGTGTGATGGCGGGCATCGGCGCGGCGATCAACACCGGCAACGTCGGACGCGGCGACTCGGTGGCCGTGTTCGGATGCGGCGGCGTCGGCGACGCGGCCATCGCCGGGTCGTACCTCGCCGGTGCGCACACGATCGTCGCCGTCGACATCGACGACCGCAAGCTCGCCATCGCCAAGCAGTTCGGGGCCACGCACACCGTCAACTCCAAGGACCACGACCCGGTCGAGTACATCAGGTCGGTCACCGGCGGCAACGGCGCCGACGTGTGCATCGAGGCGATCGGCAACCCGACCGTCTACCGCCAGGCGTTCGAGGCGCGGGACCTCGCCGGCACCGTCGTGCTCGTCGGCGTGCCCCGCCCGGACATGACGATCGAGCTGCCGTTCCTCGACGTCTTCGGACGCGGCGGCCAGCTGAAGAGCAGCTGGTACGGCGACTGCCTGCCGTCGCGCGACTTCCCGATGTTGATCGGCCTGTACCTCGAGGGCCGTCTCGACCTCGACCGGTTCGTGTCGGAGACCATCGCTCTCGACGACGTCGAGGAGGCGTTCCACAAGATGGAACGTGGCGAGGTCCTGCGCAGCGTGGTCGTGCTGTGACGATCGAACTGGTCACGACCGACGGCATCTTCGCCCTCGACGGCGGTGAGTGGGAGGTCACCAACAACATCTGGCTCGTCGGCAACGCGCGCGAGGTGCTGGTGATCGACGCCGCGCACGATGCGCAGCCGATCGTCGATGCGATCAATGGTCGGCACGTGCGCGCGATCGTGCTCACCCACGGCCACAACGACCACATCTACGCCGCCGTGCCGCTGCGCGAGATCACCGATGCGCCGATCCTGCTGCACAACGCGGACCGG
>JAODBQ010000121.1 GCA_025464045.1 Ilumatobacteraceae bacterium | reverse complement strand
CAACGGGCCCCTCGGCGTCGCCCGGTTGTTCAGCACGCTGTTCATCGCCGTGCTCTTCGGATCGTTCGTGCTGATCTCTCTAGCCTGGCCAGAGGGGGTCGAGTACATCCTCACGGTCCGGTTCCTGCGGATCACCTACTACCTCGCCGTGATCACGACCGTGGTGTTCGTCATCTGCCTGACGTCGCAGTTCACCGGTCAGGGCTTCGGTGCGTCGATCTCGCCGACGAACTGGAAGCACCTCACCGATCGCGGCATCGGTGTCGCCGCGCTCTTCCGGTTGGTGTTCACCGTCGGGTGCGGGTGGGTGATCATCCGTCCGGAGCGGATGATCGATCCGAGCACGCAACTGCCGTCGCTCGCCGTGCCCGCGATCGCCGTCGCCAGCATGGGGTTCAGCCGCCCGCTCGGCGATCTCGCTGGGCTCGGAGCGGTCGACGGCATCGCGCACGCACTGGCGATGTCAGTGTGGTTCGGCGGGCTCGTGCTCCTCGCTCGTGTCGTCCTTGCCGGTCCGGGAGAGAGCGACCTCGTGCACGCGGTGCGCGGCTTCTCGCGGATCTCCACCCCCGCGATCGCGGTCACGGTGATCTCCGGCGGATTGGAGACCTGGCGGCTCGACGGTGGCTCGTTGTTCGACACCAGCCACGGCTACGTGATGCTGCTGAAGACAGCCGCGGTCGCGCTGATGGTGGTCATCGGCTTCGCCTCGCGCCAGTTCGTCCACGATCGGATGCAACGCGCCGAGACGATGAGCGCGGCGATGTCCACGCGGCTGCGCCGGGCGGTCGGGCTCGAGGCTGCGGTCGGCGTGCTCGTGCTCGTGCTCAGCTCGTGGTTGCTCGCCCTGACCCCGGCCCATTCCGGCGCGGGGAGCTCCACCACGACCAACCGCGACCTGGGGACGGCGCAACTGATCCGCAACACCGACAACAACGTCGAGGTGCGCGTCGCCTTCACCCAGGTCGTCGGCCCCAACGCAGTGCGGGTGGACGTGCTCAAGGTGCCCTTGCAGGGCTTCACCGGACTCGACGTCGTGTTCACCCCGCCGCCGGACTCGGGCGTCGCCGGCGTGGTGCTGAACGTGCCGTTGAACTGCGCGTGCTCCGCTGAGCTGCCGCGGGAGTCCGGCGTGCCGCTGGAGGCAGCAGGGACGTGGACGATCACGGTCAGGATCAACGGGATCGAGATGGGCTCCAAGAACGTCGCGGTGAGTGCGCCGGCAACGACGGCGACGAGCACCACGTCCGCATGACCAACGATCGCCGATCGCCGGGTCAGCGACCGCCGACCACGTCGCGGAACGACACGGGACTGGCCACCTCGAGCTGGTCGTAGGTGCAGCTCGCCGGATCGCGATCCGGGCGCCAGTGGAGGAACTGCGAGCCGTGGCGGAAGCGGCCCTCCTGGAGCTGGCCGAACGTGACCTCGGCGACGCGCTCGATGCGCAACGGCACCCAGGAGAGGTCCTTGCCGGCGTTCCACCGGCTCCCGGCGCCGGGCATCCGCGTCGCTGCCGCGTTCGCCGTCATCCACTCCGCCCAGTCCCGCCACGGGTGATCGTCGAGCGCATCGTGGGTGAGCGGCTCGAGTTCGGCGAGGAGCTCGGCGCGCCGCTTCACGCTGAACGACGCGGCAACGCCGACGTGGTGCAGCCGACCATCGCCGTCGTACAGCCCGAGCAGCAGCGACCCGACGCCGTTGCCGTCCTTGTGGATCCGGTAGCCGGCGATCACGCAGTCTGCCGTGCGCCGGTGCTTGACCTTGACGAGCGTGCGCTTGTCCGGTGTGTACGGATCGCTCAACCGCTTGGCGACGACGCCGTCGAGGCCAGCGCCCTCGAACTCGGTGAACCACCGCTGCGCGACCGCGTGATCCGTCGTGCTGGGACAGAGGTGGACGGGCTGCGCGGCATCCACGCGGAGCGCCGCGCGCAGCCGCTCGTGGCGGACGCTCAGCGGCTGTGCCAACAGCTCCTCGTCTCCCTCGGCGAGGAGGTCGAAGGCGACGAAGGACGCCGGCGTCTCGGCCGCGAGGCGACGGACGCGGGACTCGGCGGGGTGGATGCGCTGCAGCAGCGCATCGAAGTCGAGACCGCCGTCGCCGGGTGACGGCACGACGATCTCGCCGTCGACGACGCAGCGTTCCGGCAGCACGACCCGCAGCGGGTCCAGCAGCTCCGGGAAGTAGCGGGTGAACGGCCGCTCGTTGCGGCTGGCGAGGGTGATCTCGTCGCCGTCGCGGAAGACGATGCACCGGAACCCGTCCCACTTCGGTTCGTACAACCAGCCGTCGCCGTCGGGGATGACGTCGGCCGCCTTGGCGAGCATCGGCGCGAGAGGCGGTTGGAGTGGGAGCGACACGCTCGTCATCTTGACATCGCCCGCCGTGCACCTGCGGGCGAAGTGACGAGTGGCAGCGTCGCGTTCAAGAGCATGTTGCAGTTGTCCGCGGAACCGCAGCCGTCTCGCCGACGTCGGATCCTCAGCGGCCGAGCGGCCGGGGACGAGGGAGAACGAGATGAGCGAGTCGAGCGAGCCGGGCACGTCGAGCGAGCCGGCAGGACTGGCACCGGTGGCGGTCACGGCGGCAACGGCGGCGCCGGCCACAGTCCCGAGCGGGCCGCGCTGGGTGCGCGCCGCGGTGGCGGGGGCCGCGATCGGGATCGTCGCGCTCGTCGGCGCGACGCTGATCGGGGTCGGCGGCGACACCAAGAGCTGTGCCTGCGCGGATCCGCGGGCGGCCGCGGCCGGCGCGCAGGTGGTCAGTCCCGCGCCGACCGACACGACGGTTCCCGGCGGGACCCAGCCGGGCAGCGGTGTCATCTCGCGCACGATCACCGTCAGCGGCGAGGGCAACGCGACCGTGAAGCCCGACACCGCCACCGTCCAGCTCGGCGTCAGCGTGGACCGTCCGACGGCCAGCGCCGCGCTCGACCAGGCGAACACGAGCGCCGCCGCGCTCATCGCCGCCCTGAAGCAGGCCGGCGTCGCCGAGGACGACATCACGACGGCCGGGTTGAGCATCTGGCCGCGCTACGACAACGGCAGCTCCGTCACCGGCTACACCGCCTCCAACTCGGTCAGCGTGACCGTCCGCGACATCGATCGCACGGGCCCCGTGATCGACGCCGCGGCGGCTGCCGCCGGCAACGACATCTCGGTGGGCGGCGTCTCGTTCAGCGTCGACGACCCCGAGCAGGTGATGGCGGCCGCACGAGCCGACGCGATCGCAAATGCGCAGAAGCGGGCGGGCGAGTTCGCCACGGCCGCCGGCGTCGCGGTCGGCGCGGTGCTGCAGATCAGCGAGACGTCGGCCACCCCCTACCAGCCGCGCTTCTACGCCGCGGACAGCGCGTCGGGCACCGCGCCAGCCGCTGCATCGACCCCGATCCAGACGGGCACGACCGATCTCAGCGTCACGGTCACGGTGGTCTACGCACTGTCGTGAGGCCGCGATGGCCGTTGGGCAGTAGCGTCGGCGCCGATGAGCAGTCCCATGAACGACAAGCTGGAAGACCTCCGCCAGCGGCGTGAGCAGGCGTACCACGCCGGCTCGCAGCGGTCCATCGACCGTCAGCACGAGAAGGGCAAGATGCTCGCTCGCGAGCGCATCGAGTACCTGCTCGAACCCGGCAGCTTCCACGAGCTGGACATGCTCGCCCGCCACCGGGCGCACGCCGCCGGGCTCGAGGAGCGGCCGTACACCGACGGCGTCATCACCGGTTGGGGCACCGTCGACGGTCGCAAGGTGTTCGTGTTCAGCCAGGACTTCACCGTCTTC
>JAODBQ010000118.1 GCA_025464045.1 Ilumatobacteraceae bacterium | reverse complement strand
ACTGCATCGACTTCATCGTCCTGTACTACGCCACGGGTCTGCTCGGCGCGACGGCGGTGCCGATCAACATCCGCTACCGCCGCAGCGAGCTGCGCTACCTCGTGCGCCACTCGCGGATGAGCGTGCTGGTCACCTCGGACATGATCCGCGATCACGTCGATCTCCTCGGTCTCGTCGATGCGTCGTTCGATGACTTCGCCGGTTCCGCGCGCGACGAACCGCTGCGCCTCGCCGACGCGCCCGATCTGCGTCACGTCGTGCTCTGCGGCGGTCGCACGCCGCTGCCCGCGCTGCGCCTGGACGACGTGCTGGCCGCCGGCGCGACCGCGCCGCGCGCGTTCGGATCGTTCACCGAGGCCGCGGGTCCCGACGACGTGCTGATGGTGCTCTACACGTCGGGCACGACCGCGTCTCCGAAGGGGTGCGAGATCCCCCAGCACGCCGTGACCGAGAACTGGACCCACTGGGCGGAGGCGTTGCACCTCCGCGAGGGCGAGCGGATCTGGGTGCCGTGCCCGTTCTTCCACATCGCCGGCATCGGTCCGATGGTCGGTGCGACGATCGCCGGCGCGACCGCGATCTCCGCCAGCCACTTCGATGCGGACATCGCGATCGCCCAGATCGAACGGGAGCAACCGGCGCACCTGTTCCCCGCCTTCCCGCCGTTGACGTTCGGGATCCTCCGTCATCCGCGCTACGACCGGGAACGGTTCGCCTTCCTGCGCACGCTCCACAACGTCGCCCCGCCGGAGACCGAACGCGTCGTCCAGGCGCTGCTGCCCGCCGGCGCGGCGCTGCTCAACAACTTCGGGATGACCGAGTCCGCGGGCTGCGTCACCTACACGCGGCCCGAGCTGCCGGTCGACGTGCGCACGGACACCACTGGTCCGGCGCTGCCCGGCATGGAGGTGCGCATCGCCGACGTGGACACCTGTGCCGAACTGCCGCGCGGCGAGCGCGGCGAGCTGCAGTTCCGCGGTCCGAACACCTTCCGTGCCTACCTCTACGACCCGGTCGCCACCGCGGCGACGATCATCGACGGCGGGTGGATCCGCACCGGCGACCTCGCCGAGATGGACGACGACGGCAACGTCGCCTACATCGGGCGGATCAAGGAGATGATGAAGGTCGGTGGCG
The DNA here is from genome assembly GCA_025464045.1 of Ilumatobacteraceae bacterium. GTDB lineage: Bacteria > Actinomycetota > Acidimicrobiia > Acidimicrobiales > Ilumatobacteraceae > JAODBQ01. Next base: position 7,028 of record JAODBQ010000118.1, on the reverse strand, counting down.
AGAACGTCGCCCCGATCGAGGTCGAGGCCCACCTCAGCACCCACCCCGCGGTGCAGCTCGTCCAGGTCGTCGGGCGCGACGACGAGCGCTACGGCGAGGTGCCCGTGGCGTTCGTCGAGCTGGTCGCCGGCGCGCACGCGACCGCCGAGGAGCTGATCGCCCACTGCCGCGGTCAGCTGGCCTCGTTCAAGGTGCCGCGCGAGGTCCGGTTCGTGACGGAGTGGCCGATGTCGGCGACCAAGATCCAGAAGCGCGTGCTGCGCGAGCAGCTCCACGCCGAGCCGTCGTGAGACCACCGCCGCCGGGCGCCGCCTGATCACGGGAAGTAGGGGATCAGCGGCGCTCCGAGTTGGCGGACCAGCACGCGCTGCGCGTCCTCGACGAAGTCGGCCAGCACCGGCCGCGTGTCGCGCGGATCAATGATGTCCTGCCCGGTCGCCTCCGCGGTGCGGAACGGAGAACCGAGCCGGTTGAGCCGGGCTTCGATCTCGTCGCGCTTGGCCTCGGGGTCCGGTGCCGCTTCGATCTCGCGGCGGTAGGCGGCCGACGCGCCGCCGGCGATGTGCATCGAGCCCCATCGTGCGCTCGGCCACGCGTAGCGCCGGAACATCCCGGTGGCGCGGTGGTGCGTCTGCCCGCCGACGCCGTACAGGCGACGCACGACGATCGTGATCCACGGCATCCGGCAGGCGTTGGTGATGCACACGAGCCGCGCCCCGGCGCGCTCGATGCCCTGCTTCTCCGAGTCGAGGCCGACCATCAGGCCGGGCTCGTCGGCGAGGTCGACGAGCGGGAGGTGGAACGTCTCGCACAGCTGCATCAGTCGTGCCGCCTTCATCCCGGCGGCGACATCGGTCGCGCCGCCGAGGAACATCGGGTCGTTGGCCATCACGCCGACCGGGTAGCCGTTGATCCGCGCCAGTCCGGTGATCCGCGAGCGGCCGTAGAGCGGGGCGATCGGGAAGAACGAGCCCTCGTCGACGACGAGCTCGATCAGCTTGCGCGCGTTGTGGACGCGTCTCGGCTCCTTCGGGATGAGCTCGAGCAGCTCGTCCTCACGACGGTCGACCGGGTCGGAGGTGTCGCCGCGTGGCGCCATCTCGTCGACGCTCGACGGCAGGTACGACAGGAACCGGCGGATCAGGCGGAACGCGTCCTCCTCGCTCGCCGCGAGGTTGTCGACGACGCCGCTCTCGCGCACGTGGACCTGCGGTCCGCCGAGGTCCTCCTTGGTGATCTCGTAGCCGAGTGCGGCCTTGACGACGGGAGGCCCGCCGGGGAACACCTGGGTGTTGTCGACCATCACGTTCCAGTGCGCCAGGCTCGTGTGCAACGCACCGATGCCGGCAGCCGCGCCGAGCACGGCCGACACGACGGGCACCGTGCTGAGCAGGTTGACGTCGACGTGGCTGAAGCTGTTCGCGTCCGGCAGGTAGGTGCGTCCGAGCGTCTCGAAGCTGCGCACGCTGCCGCCCGCGTTGTCGATCAGGCGCACGTACGGCAGCCGCCACTCGAGGGCCCGCTCGCTCGCGCTGAGCTCCTCGCCGAGGCCACCATGGGAGCCGCTGGCCGACCCGCCGCGAACGGTGAAGTCGCCGGCGGTGACGACGACCTTGCGGCCCTCGACGCGGCACATCCCGTCGACCTTGCCCTGCGGCGTGAACGTCTCCAGCTCGCCGTTCGCGTCGTAGGTGCCCTCGCCGCGCAACCGGCCGAACTCCTCGAACGTCCCGGGATCGGCGAGCAACGGGAGGCGTTCGCGCACCGTGAGCTTGTTGCGGCCGTGCTGGCGGGCGATGCCCTCCTCGCCGCCCATCCCGGCGACGAGCTCCAGACGCCGCTCCAGCTCCTCGACCTCCGGCTTCCACGTCATCGTCGAGCTCCGCCAGGGGCGTCGCACCGTGTCATTGGTCGAGCTCCGCCAGGGCATCGCCCTCTTGCACGCGGTCGTCGGGGGCGACGAGCACGGAGCTGATCGTCCCGCTGGACGGCGCGATCACGGGGATCTCCATCTTCATCGACTCGAGGATGATGATCTCGTCGCCTGACTCGACCTTGTCGCCTGGTGCGACCTTGACCTGCCACACGGTGGCGGGGATCTCGGAACGGATGGTGGTCATGAACGTCCTCTCGACGGGGGTGGTTGTTGAAGGAGTCTGGTGAATGCTCGGGTAGGAGGTGGGCATCGGGCCCGGTTGACAGGCACCGGTCATCATCCCGCCGAGGAGTCCTCGGTCGGACGATGACTGGTCGGGCTCGCAGCTGCCTGCCATGCGGGGCGCAGCGGCGAGCCGGGATCCACACCGACGGCGGCGCGGAGCCGTTCGACGGTCGGCGGGTCGCCGCTGGCGAGCGGCCGTTCGCCGCCGGCGAGCAGTGGCGCGATCGCGCCGGCGAGGCTCACCTCGACGGCCGACGGGTTGTGCTTGCTGCCGAGCAGCTCGAAGACGGTCGCGCACGCGACGAGTCCGGCGATCGGATCGGGGTAGGCGAAGCGCACCGGCTGCGGGACGGCGCCGAGCAGGCCGAGGCCGCTGGTGGCGTGGACGCCCCGGCCGTAGCCGACCCAGCCGCGCTGGGGACCGCTGCTCGGGAAGGCGCGCAACGACAGCGTGACCAGGCGCGCGTTGCGTCGGCGGAGCTCGTCGGGGGAGTAGCCGAAGTTGGCCATCACCCGCGGCGAGAACGACTCGATCACGACGTCGGCCGACTCGATCAGCTGCTCGAACCGGATGCGGTCCTCGGCGTCGCGCAGGTCCAGGTCGAGCCGGTGCTTGCCCCGGTCGAGCGCAGCGAACAGCCGTGGCGAGTTGCGCAACCCGTCCGGTCGCGCGGCCGGCTCGATCGTGACGACCTCGGCACCCCATTCGGCGAGCAGCATCGTGCACAGCGGCCCCGCCCACATCGCGGTGAGGTCGACGATGGTGATGTCGCCCGGTACGACCCGGCGAGCAACGCTCGTGCGCCCCGTCGCCAGGCACCCCGCCGGCGGAACGGGAGCGTCGGTCGCCGCCATCGTCCGGTACGGCGTCACCGGCAGGCGGCACTCCTGCATCAGGGCAGCGAGCGCCTCGGCGCCCGCATCGGGGTGGTCAGCGGTGATGGCGGCGAACAGCGGCTCGTCGTCGAAGATCAGGTCGGTGTGCACGAACCCACCGCCCGGGGCGGCGCGGGGCGCGGTCGAGGCGGCCTCGTCGCCGACGAGGAGCGGCAGCAGCACGTGCGCGAGCACCCGTTCGACGTCGACGGTGTGCGCCACGCCGGTGAGCTGCTCGGCGCGCGCCGCGGCGATCGCGGCCCACGTGAGCGCGAGGTCGGCGGTGCCCGTCGGCACCCCGATGTCCGCGTCCGCGGGCTGGATCGCTGCGCCCATCTCGGTCTAGTCCGCGGCCTTCAGGGTCTTGGCTTCGCGCAGGACCATCGCTTCGCCGGCGCAGCGCAGCGCCGCCGACCCGGCCTTGGTCACGAGCACCTGCACGCCCGTGGACCGGCTCTCGTAGCGCTTGCCGACGGTCAGCTCGCCGGGATCGGCGGCCACGGCGTCGATGTCCGCGTCACCTCCGACGGTGACGATCAACTCGACACCGACATCGGTGAAGATCAACTTCTGTCCGGTCGTGCTCGGCATGTCGGCGGTTCCTGGTCGTGTTCGAGGGGGGTCGGCGCGGGTCGCGTTCGGCGCGTGCGGTGCGGTGCGGCGCGGCTCAGCACGCCGGCCACAGGCGCAGCGTGCGCTCCTCGGGCGGAGGGACGCGGCGGGTGGCGAGCCGGGCGAGGTCGCGGGCGAGGATCTGCCGGGTTGCGGCCGGGTCGATCACCTCGTCGATGTTCATCACCCCGGCGGCGTCGAACGGCGAGGTGCCCTCGCGCAGCTCGGCCACCATCGCCCGCTTCTCCTCGAGCGTCTTGCGGTCGCCGTAGAGCACGTTGACGCCGATCTCGGGATCCATGAACCCGATCTCCGCGCCGGCCCAGGCGTACAGCCCGTCGGTGTGGTACTTGCGGCCGTTCATCGTCTCGTAGGCGAGCCCGAACGCCTTGCGCACCAGCACCGTCAGGGTGGGGCAGCTGGAGTCGTAGAGCGCGTTGAGGAACCGCACCGCGCGGAACAACATCCGGCCGTGCTCCACCTGGCGACCGACCAGGAAGCCGACGACGTCCTGCAGGAACACCGCCGGGATCTGGTACGAGTCGCACAACGTCAGCAGGCGCACGCCCTTCTCGCAGGCCGCAGGATCCATCGCGCCGGCCTGGAACATCGGGTTGGAGGCGAAGATCCCGACCGGCCAACCGTCGATGCGGGCGAGGCCGGTGACCAGGCCGCGCCCGATCGTCGGGCGCAGTTCGAGCAGCTCGCCGGGCGAATCGTCGGCTTGTCCCGGCGCGGGATCGACGAGACGGGTGAGCACGCGCCGCATGTCGTACGCCCGTGTGCGGCTGCGCGGCACCATCTCGACCATCTCCGGGTCGAGCTGGTGGACCGCCGGCCGCTCCGGACCGCGGGGAGCCGGGCTCCAGGCGTTCGACGGCATGAACGACAGGAAGCTGCGCACGGCAGCCAGCGCCTCGGTGGGGGTGTCCACGACAGCGTCGACCAGCCCGACGCGGGCGGCGTCGCCGGGCTCGGCGAGGCCCGGCGCCAGCGAGAGCTGCGCGTCGCGGACCTGGACGGTGAAGTCACTCGTCGCGGCGATGAACGCCGAGGCCTCGGAGGTGTCGCCGAGGATGGCGCTGGCCATCGGCACGCGGTGGATCCGCGTCGTGAACGCGGTGAACGCGCCGAGCTCGGCGAGGCCCTCCGCGCCGCCGGCTTCCGCGGTGCGGATCGCGCCGCCGTTGGCGAGGTGGACGAACGGATGACCCTTCGTCAACGCCAGCGTCAGCAGCCGCTCGAGCCGTTCGTTGCCGACCTGCCCGCTCGTGCCCGCGAGCACGTCGGGGTTGTCGGCGGCGATCACGACCGGGCGCCCGTCGATCGTGGCCGTGCCCCCGACACGGCCGTCGCCGGTGGAGTCGGCGGCGCCGTCCGCAGCGTGGGTGAACGTGCCGACCTCGACGAAGCTGGTGTCGTCGACCAACGTCGCGATCTGACCGCGGACCGACGCCCCCGTTGCCTCGGCCGTCTGGCGCCGCTCTTGGAGCAGCTCGGCCGGCAGCCGTTCGTCGAGCTGCGCGGCAGCGAAGGTGGAGACGCCGGAGACCCGCTCGTCGGGGGCGCCGGTGCGCTCGGTGGACGGTCGGTCGGTGGCGGTCAACAGGTGCTCCAGCGGGCGAGGAGGCGCTCGTCGAGCGCGGGGACGTGGCGGTTGGCGAGGCGGGTGAGATCGCCGATCAGCACCGCGCGGGTGGCGGCGGGTTCGATGATCTCGTCGAGGCCGAGCACGCCGGCAGCCTCGTACGCGGCGTGTGGGGATGCACTGTCGACGTCCGCGCCGAGCGTCGCGCCCGGCCACGCGTACGCGCCGTCGGTGGCCCAGCCGGCGTGCTGGGCCGACGCGAACGCGAGCCCGAACGCCCGTCCGACGACGACCATGATCTTCGGGCAGCTCGCCAGCGCCACCGCCTGGCGGAGCTTGGTGAAGCGGTAGAGCACGCGCTCCTGGTCGGGCGCATCGTCGGACGCGAAGCCGGCGCTGTCGATCAGCGAGATCACGGGCAGGTTGAACGAATCACAGAGCATCAGCAGCCGGGCCGCCTTCTCACAGCCCGCCGCGTCGATCCGCCCACCGTCCGCCGACGGGTCGCTGGCGATCACGCCCACGGACCATCCGTCGAGGCGGGCGAAACCGGTGCGCAGCGACGTGCCCATCCGCGGTCGCAGCTCGAACCAGCTGCCGGGGTCGACGATGCTCTCGATCGCTTCCACGCCGGACCGTTGGGCCGCGTCGCGTCGGGACCACTCGTCCAGTGCCCCACCGCGCGGCCCGTCATCGGGTGGCGCGGCCCGCGGCGCCGGGGTCCAGGCATTGGGCGGCAGGTACGACAGCCACGCGCGCACGGCTCCCCACGCCTCCGCCTCGTCCTCCACGGCGAGGTCGATCTGGCCGGTGCGCTCGGCGTGCACGTCCACCCCGCCCAGCTCCTCGAAGCCGATCAGCTCGCCGATCGCCACCTCGAACACGCGCGGCGAGGTGATCGCCAGGCAGGAACCGCGGACCTGCACCGTGAAGTCGCCGCGCGCCGAGGAGATCGACGAACCGCCGAACGACTTGCCGACGATCACCGTCACCGCCGGGACGCGGTGGTGGCGGTTGCCCTTGTCCGGTGACATCTGCGCGCCGCTGATCCCGACCGCACCGAGGATGTCCGGGATCCGCGCCCCGCCCGTCTCGCCGAGGTCGATGTACGGGCACCCAGCGCGCATCGCCAGCTGCTCCATCCGCCGCGTCTTGCGCATCCCGACCAGGGCCGACGAACCCTGGCGGACCGTCACGTCGTCGCCGTAGACCACGACCGGACGTCCGTCGACCGTGCCCCAGCCGCCGATCTTGCCGTCGCCGGGCGTGTCGTGGCGGTCCGTCTCCCGCTTGGAGACCGCGAAGGTGCCGATCTCGGCGAAACTGCCGGGATCGAGCAAGGCGTCGATCCGGTCGCGTATCGTCGTGCGGTCGCGCTGGTGGAGGCGCTCGATCTTGTCGACGCCGCCCATCTCGGCACGGATGCGCTCGGCATGGGCCCGGAAGCCATCGACAGTGAGGCGTTCGTCACTCACCGCAGGATCCTCGGTTGCTTTTGCAGGGACGGCAGGCACGCCGCCATGATTATCAAACGGATGGCAGAATCTTCTCACGCGGCGGGCGTTTCTTCGCCGCTGAACTGGAAATTCTAACACTTGGTTGATAGACCTTGAGGAGCCGGGGGCGACGACCACTGGCGCCCGCCGGGGTTCACACATGAAGAGGGGATGCAGATGTTGACAGGTGAGGAGTACAAGGAGTCGTTGTTCGACGGCCGCTCGATCTACTTCGAAGGCAAGCGCGTCGACGACTTGACGACGCATCCGTTCATCGGACCGGCCGTGCAGCGCG